>JAYWCV010000208.1:0-3077 GCA_043780275.1 Chitinophagaceae bacterium | reverse complement strand
TACTTTTTAACAATGACCGTTGTTGAGTGGATTGATTTATTCACCAGAAAAAATCACAAAGAGTTAATCGTAGAGTCTTTGGATTACTGCCAAAAAAATAACGGCTTGCATATTTATGGCTGGTGTTTGATGCAAAGTCATTTGCACTTAATTGGAACTACAGATAATGGTTTTGAAACTGACCTTTCGTTTGAGGCAGCCTGTTTCTTAGCTGCTTCGTATTTACCGGTTGATCGTTCGCTTAAAACGGTGAGCCTTGATGGTGGATTAGAAATCGCACTACACCCAACAAATTATTTCCAAATTGTTTGAAGCGAGGAAGAAATACTGCACAGCGATTCGTTGTTCTACATGCCAATTCAGAACTTCTAAAGTGGTCCGTGAGTTTCATTTTTATTTACTTACTCGTTGCTTTTTTAAACTATTTGTTCTTCTTTAATTATTATTTTTTTTAAATCGGTTGATGCTGGTCCATTTATTACTTTTCCTTCGGTGGTGAAACGTGAGCCGTGCATTGGGCAATCAAAAGTTTTTTCATCGGCATTCCACTGTAATATTGCACCCAGGTGCGGACAAACGGCTGTACAAGTGTGAAGATTATTTTCTTCATCCCGGTACACGGCAATTTTTTTGATGCCTGAAGAAATGATAGCTCCTTCCCCCGGTTTTAGTTCATCAGCCTGTTTTATTTCTTCAGCCGTAAACCAATCGGCATATTGTGCAACCATGTTTCCAACTTCGTGTAAATAATCACCTGTTGTTTTTAAGGTAATTCGTGACGGGCTGTACATTTTAATCCACGGATTTTCTTTTCCCATGATTATATCATTTATAATCATGCCGCCAAGTGTTCCGTGTGTCATACCGTTACCGGAATCACCTGTGATGATGTAAATATTATCGTCTCCCGGATTTTTTCCGATGTATGCTAATGAATCAACTGGTTCCATAACCTGTCCTGACCATTTAAATTCTATTTTTTCAATAGCGGGAAAATGCTTTCTTGTCCATTCTTCAAGTTTGGTGTAACGGTCTTCTTCTTTAATATTCTCATCATCTGCCTGCCCGGTGCGGTGGTCTTCACCACCCGAAATGAGCATATCATATTGTTCATTAAATTCTTCTAACCGAACATAGTGGTAGGGTTTTGAAATCCATTTTGAATCGTGGTCGCCTGTATCCCACCATAAAGAGTACGGTAATTTTCCTTTCGGAATTTTTGCAGCTATTACATAAGAGCGATATGGCCACTGCTTGGTGTGCATGGCAACCCAGTCATTAACAGGAGTGTTGGTTGCCACAACAATGTGATTAGCTTTTATTTTGAAACCGTTTGCGGTTGCTCCTTCCTTAGTAATGCTTTCGGCTTTTGTTTCAGTGTAAATTTTTCCGCCCAATTGTATAAAGGCTTCTGCCAATCCTTTTATATAAAGAAGAATATGAAACTGCGCCTGATTGGGAAATTTAATGCACCATTTATCTTGGTCTGCTACAATACCGGGAACAGGGTTTATCATCTCGGTAACAAGGCCGGCACGATGTGTTGCTTTATATTCTTCCTGTAAAGTTTCGTTGGTATCAGAAGCATGCGAAAACAAATAGCCGTCCACTCTTTTAAAATGACAACTAATATTATGCTGCTTAACTGTATTGTCTATCCATTCAATTGCTGCTGTATGACTTTGTGCGGCTAATTTTGATGTGGGCTGGTCGAAAGTCTTTTCTAATTCAAAATAACGGTCATCAAGGGCACATGTAAGATGTGCTGTGGTTCTTCCTGTTTCACCACTGCCTATAAATCCGTCTTCAACTAAAATTACCTTGCGTCCTTCTTTTGCAAGACAATAAGCAGAGGTAAGTCCGGCAATACCGCCACCAACAACTAAAATGTCTGTTTCAATATCGTTGCTTAACTTTTCAAAACCTATTGGGTTTTTTGCTGATTCAAACCAAAAGGAAAGGTTATAGCCTGACGTGATGTTACCGCTCACGTTTTGTTCTATTTCGTTTTTATTTTCTTCCATTTTATATATTCGTTTAAGAAATTTTATGTAATCTTTAATACCGATTAACGAATAAGAGAAGTGCCTGCCTTTTCGTTTGCGGAGATACCCCAAACCCAGGAGGAGGAGAGTACATTTTCAATCAGGCATTTATTTCTTTTTCTCTTCTTTAAATTTATCTGGAAATTGTTTTATAATTCCACTTGCAAGTATGGTCCCCATTTCTACCATGTGTTGACTTGCTTCATCAAATTTTATTACTGAATTAGTATAATCATTTTTTAATAAATAAATTGCATAAGCTGTAGTTTGGTCTATGTGCGTTTTCATCATCGGTTGGGTTGCAGTTGCCGACCAATTTTTTGGGTTTGCCGCAGTTAGAAAATCGGCAATATCCTTAGCGTTTGCATACCAATCGGCAAGGGCTTTGTCTAAAGCTATTTTGTCGTTGTTTTTTGCAGCAGTAAGCACCGGTATAGCCTGATTGATGTGGATGGTTAAAAGTGCTGCTAGTTTATCACCCGCTTCTTTTCCGTAAAAAGGTACAATGGCAGCACCAATATCTTTTTGATTTTGTAATAATCCGTCTAATGAAGGTTGTAAGGCCGTAGGGTTATGGTAGAATGCATCAACCGTTGCATAAGTCCAAATCATGTGGTCTGCCCACAATTTTTGCATGGCTGTATGCAGTTGTTGGGTTTTGCTATCCTTTCCACATAGCTCACACATTAAAGGTGATGGCATTTTGCTTTTTGTAAAGCTCGACAAAGTTAAAAATGAAAATCCTACAATTGCCAATACACTGAATACTTTTTTCATTTTATTTTAGTTGATGCTGTTAATGAGTTTTCACAACTGTATAAAATTATCGTATTCGAGTGTATGAAACATTACAGAATCTTAGGGATGAATTACATAATTCACGTATTGCGTTAGATTCTTGATTCTGCGATACAATGACCGCAAACGTATTAGGCTTGCTGCCGCTTCAATCGAAGATAGTGCTTTCTTTGACTGACAGCAAGCCGATGTTATGCGGTCGGCTTTCTTTTATTTAGTCTATTTGTCCAGTGG
>JAYWCV010000207.1:0-5550 GCA_043780275.1 Chitinophagaceae bacterium | reverse complement strand
TATTTTCTTTCATCTTATTGATTGCCGGATTTTCGTTTAAGATCTCCGCCGTTCCTTTTCATTTATGGACAGCTGATGTATACGAAGGTTCACCGGTTGCGGTAACCTCTTATCTTTCCGTAATATCAAAAGGAACTATTGTTTTTGTTATGCTTTCTGTATTGTATAAAGTGTTTGGCAACATCGATTCCTTATGGTATAATATCATTTTTCTTTTGTCGGTACTTACCATGTTTATCGGAAATATTTTTGCACTCAGGCAGCAGAACATGAAACGATTCCTTGCCTTTTCATCCATTGCACAGGTAGGTTTTATTTTGGTAGGTATGACCGGACAATCTATAGAAGGCAGTGTTTCGGTCATTTATTTTGTACTGATATATGTTTTTTCAAACCTGGGAGCGTTTGGAGTCATAGCTTTAATAAGTGCTTTAACCGGAAAGGAAAGCATCGAAGATTACAAAGGTTTTTATAAAACAAACCCATTGCTCTGTTGGATATTAACCATTGCCTTGTTTTCACTGGCCGGCATTCCTCCACTGGCCGGATTTTTCGGAAAATTCTTTTTATTACTTGCCGGTGCCGCAAGAGGAAATTATTTGCTGATTAGTTTTGCTGCGTTGAATATGGTGGTCTCCCTGTATTATTATTTAAAAGTGGTAAAAGCCATGTTTATGGATGAAAATGAAAATCCTATAGAAAAAATTGAAATCAATATTTTGCCGAAACTGGCATTTGCAATTTGTATGGCAGGCATTATCATTACCGGTTTGTACAGTGGGGCTTATGATTATATTTTTTCATTATTCTAAAAGTAGAACGTCAAATGGCTATCAATAAAAATCATTTATTCGACGACCTGGACGGCATCAAATGTGCCATTGTTGAAACAAATGTCATTCCGCAAAGAGTTGAATTCTTAAAACAACTTTTAGAATACAATAATTATAAAGTAGTTGTTGTTCCCTCCCCTCCACCTAAAACTGCTCCTCCTCCAAAACCGGCAGAAGTAGAAACAGAACAACCTGTTACAGTACCCGAAATACCAGAAACAAGTACGATTGGAGTTACGGATGTAAGCTTCAATGCAATCAATGCCATCTTTGGAAGAACCTTAAAAACCAAAACAGGTCACATTGTTAGCTTAGCCTATTGGCAACAGAAAGAAGCCATTTCTAATGATGAAAAACCGTACTATTCATAAGCCTATTTTTGCAGGATGGAAGTAAATAATTTGTTTGACAGTAAAACACATACAGAAATTATTGACCGGATAAACCAACTTTCTGAACAATCAGAAAGACAATGGGGTAAAATGAATGTGAGCCAGATGCTGGCACATTGTAAAGAAGCCTTCAAAGTTCCTTTGAATAATAAACCTATTCCCAGAATGTTCATCGGAAGAATATTTGGATGGTTGGCAAAAGCTAAATTGCATAACGAAAACCCGTGGGCAAAAAACCTGCCAACGGCACCAAACTTTATCATAAAGGATGAACGGAATTTTGAAAAAGAAAAAACGGAGTTACTGGAATTAATCAATCAGTTTTATGCTGTTGGTCCAGATGGAGTAGGAAATTTTCCGCATCCATTTTTTGGAAAGCTCACAAAAGAACAATGGGAAAAGTCAATGTGGAAACATCTTGACCATCATCTGAAGCAATTCGGTGTTTAAAAACTATTTTTTAATGAACAGTATGTAAATCAAATTGCATGTTGATATTTGTCAAACTGTCTTTTTTTACTGTAACCGGATTAATGTTCATTTTCTCATCGAACTTATTGGCAAAATATCCATTTCCCAATTTAATCAAAACAGAATATACACCTTCGTCCAATGCTATATAAAATTCACCTTTTTCATTCGTGTTTACGATGGAAATAGGCGAAGACTCCATATTTATAAAAAATCCGTTTTTCTTTTGCATACTTGAATTATTCAAAACTTTAAAAACAGCAATCGACGTTTTCATCGGCACGCCTACAAATTTAGCTTTCGGATTATTGGGCGAGGGCATCATATCTCCTGATATTTCAACAACCAAACCAGCTATACCTTGTGTTATTTGCGGACTCACACTATTTATTTTCTTTTGAGAGGAACAGGATAAAAAAAGAGCAATAAATAAAAAACTGGAAATTATCTGTTTAATCATATAAACTAAGTTTAATGTGTTTCGATATTAAATAATTCAACGTGTACATAATGACCAATCCTATTAACAATTATCTTCACTCCCCAAGTAAAACGATCTAAATTCGTAGTATGCAAATTAATCAATTGTACAATAGAATTTTATTGCTTTCCATATTTCTCTTTTTTCAATTCTTTGCTTCAGCACAAACCGAAACCAGGAAAGAAGCGTTGAAAATTTTTTCCAAAAAACTGGATGAGAATTATAAACAGGAAAGAATTGTATTAAACAAACTGGCAAAGAAAAAAAGATGGCCATTAAAAATAAAGATAACGGATGCTGGAACTGCGATACTTACGGGTATTTATCCTAATGGTTTACCTGAATATACTGTAACAGAAGATAATATTATTGCTGCTGCAACAATCTCCACTGATCAGTTATGGACAGGAGGAAGTTTAGGATTAAACCTGGATGGAAGTAGTGCGAATATGAAAAATAAATTAGCTATTTGGGATGTTGGCAAAATACGGAATACGCATATTGAATTTGGAAACAGAATTGTATTTGGCGATAATGCTTCAACAGTCGATGATCATGCAACACACGTTGCAGGCACAATGATTGCAAAAGGAATTAATCCTGCTGCAAAAGGAATGGCTTTTAATGCACAAAATTTAATTGGGTATGATTTCAATTCGGACAATTCAGAAATGGCCGACATTGCCGGAAATTTATTAATCAGTAATCACTCTTACGGAAGCATTGCCGGATGGAATCAAAATTCATCTTCAAATAATCGATGGGAATTTTGGGGAGAATTTGGTGCCAATGAAGATTATAGATTAGGCTATTACGATTCCAGAGCCAAGCAATGGGATAGCATTGCTTTTCTTGCTCCATCATATTTAATTGTAAAATCGGCCGGTAACAAAAGAAATACAACAGGCCCTGCCGAGGGTTCAAACTATTGGCGGTTTAACGCTACCGGATCTATGGCAGATGCCGGACAAAGACCTTCCGGAATTTCCAATAATAACTCATTTGACATTTTACCTACATACTCTACTGCAAAAAATATTTTAACAATTGGTGCAGTGAATCCGATTTCAAGTGGATACCAGAAAAAAGATGATGTGGTAATGTCGAGCTTTACAAGTTGGGGACCAACTGATGATGGAAGAATCAAACCGGATGTAGTTGCAAATGGTGTAAATCTTACCAGTACTTCAGGTGATGCCGATAATGGATATAACACGAAAAGTGGTACATCCATGTCTTCTCCAAATGTAAGTGGATCTCTTTTTCTTTTACAGGAATATTATAATAAACTAACTACAAACAGCTTCATGCGATCTGCATCACTGAAAGGATTGATAATACATACTTCCGATGAAGCAGGATTTTTCCCAGGCCCCGATTACCAGCTTGGATGGGGATTAATTAATACAAAAAAAGCGGCTGAAGCTATCACCGGCAGGAATACCATTCACCGCATTCTTGAAAATAATTTAACCCAGGGAAATAGTTTATCGCTGAATACGATTGCATCCGGTACGGGCCCCTTGGTTGCGACAATTTGTTGGACGGACCCTCCGGGTATTGTTGATAATGATAACAGATTAAACAACAGAACCCCGAAGCTTATCAATGATCTGGATATTGAAATTACACAGGGCTCAACAATTATTTTACCATGGAAATTAGATGGAGCTGATCCGATGGCACCGGCTACCCGTGGTAGTAATATTTTAGACAATGTAGAAAAAATTGAAATCAATAACCCAATACCGGGTGAAACATATACCGTTAAAGTAAAACACAAAGGAACATTGGTAAATAATGCACAGGCCTATTCTTTAATCCTCAGTGGTGTTGGCGGATCAACCTATTGTATTTCTAACCCTGCTGATAGTTCGAACTCTAGAATTGATAAATTTAAATTTGCAAACATTGATCATACGCCTACAGCATCATGCAGACAGTACAGCAATTTCACCAATCTGATTGCATCCGTTTATGGCGGCCAAACTTTACCACTAAACATTAGCTTAGGAACCTGTGGTCTGAATAAAGACAAGATTGCAAAAATATTTATTGACTGGAACGGTAACGGAAATTTTACGGATGCAAATGAATTAGTAGCTACCAGCAATATTATTAATGGAACAGGAAGTCAGGCTTTCAATATTTCTGTTCCTCTTACAGTAAAACTTGGAATCACTTCCCGAATCAGGATTGTATGTATGGAAACTTCGGATGCAAACCTGGTTAACAGTTGCGGAATATATGCTGGTGGAGGTGAAACACAGGACTATTTAATAACTTTTACCAAACCACCGATAGATGTAAAACCAACGGCAATATCATTACCTGATAATGCCTCTTGCGCTGTCGATTCATTGCACGTTTCAGTGCAAATAAAAAATTTGGGTAATGATCCGTTGGTGAATATTCCGGTAACGCTGATTATTAAAAATGGAATAACAACCATTGCAACTTATACTGATACTATTAAACAACTACTCTTATCAGATGCAACTCAAACACATTATTTCAATAAACGATTCAATGCATTACCCGGAATAAATTATCAGTTTACTGCTTTTACATCCTTAGCATCCGATCTCGATAAATCAAACGATACACTTCAATTAAACAGGACTTTCCTGCCAGCTTCATCAGCAACATTAACCAATGCAGTTGGTCAGATTTGTTCTGTTAATGAAGCTAATTTAAGTGTAACAAGTTCTGCAGGAAATGTGTATTGGTATGATAGCCCTACATCAACAACAGCAATTGGTACAGGAAATAAATTGACCACCAATATTATTCCAACTAATAAAACATATTATATTGGTATCAATGATGTTCAGGGAAAACTTGGACCTCCGTCAAAATCTACTTATCCATCCGGATCATATTCAAACTTTTTACCAGTATTAAATTTTGAAACATTTTCTCCCGTTCTTATAGAAAGTGCCCGTTTCTTTAATGGTAGCTCCGGGAAAATGACCATCAAAGTAAGTAGTGTACTTACAGGTGTAGTGGTAAGTTCTGTCATATTAGATATTATAGAAAACCAGGCAAATGATGAAGGAACCGTGCTTCCATTAAATTTAAAAATTCCTGATGCGGGCAGTTATACATTTACGTTCACTTTCGAAAATGGAGCTACCTCCTATAGACACAATGGAGCTTCAAACAATGTCCCCTATCCATTTACACTACCGGGTTTAATGCGAATCAGTGGTAATAATCAAAATCCGGCAACAAGTTTTTATTATTACCTGTATGACCTGAAAGTAAAGTCGCTGGATTGTCCAAAGCCATTACCAAGATTATCAGTGGTTGCTACTTCAGCAAGTATACCAACCATTTCTCAAAACGGGGCTGTATTGACCAGCAGTATAAC
>JAYWCV010000206.1:0-3009 GCA_043780275.1 Chitinophagaceae bacterium | reverse complement strand
ACTTTTTGCTCTTATGATCTCTCTTCCTTTACGTACTAATTGCTGAATTGTAGGCATTATAACCGTTTATTTTTGGGACGGCAAAGGTAAAGTCCCTGTATCAATTATCCAAAAGAAAAAGTCCCTAAATGAAAAAATATTCCATTTCAGGGACTTTTAATATTTAAAACACGATCAAATATTATACATCCAACCATATTTATCGGCTATTCGACCATATCGGATATCATTCAACTGTTTTTTTAAACCAGGTGCAATTGTCCATTTCTCCACATCAAATTCCATTACAAAGTCTTTATAACGCAATTCTTTAATTCCAGTAATTGTTGCAGCGGTTCCTGTTCCAAAAACTTCATATAACATTCCAGCATTATAAGCATCCATAATATCATTTATGCTTATTTTTTTCTCTTCCACTTTTAAACCCATATCTTTTAATATGACCATAGCACTATCTCTGGTTACACCGCCTAATATAGTTCCATCTTCCAGATCGGGTGTAAAAGCAGTATCTCCAATAATAAAAAACACATTCATGGTGCCTATTTCCTGAACATATTTATGTTCAATTGCATCCATCCACAAAACCTGATCATATCCCTTTTCTTTTGCTTCGGCGGTAGCCAGCATGCTTGCTCCATAATTACCGGCTGCTTTTGCATAACCAACTCCGCCTATTGCAGCCCGTGTATATTTTTCCTCTACATAAATTCGCATTGGTTTGCCATAATAAGGACCCGTAGGGCTTAGTATAATCATGAACTTATATGTTTCAGATGGACGAACACCGATTACTTCATCCGAAGCAAACATAAAAGGCCTGATATATAAAGAATGGTTCTCCTTCTCCGGAATCCAAGCCTGATCCAATTCCAACAATTTCCGCATTCCTTCCATAAAAATATCTTCCGGTACGGATGGCATCTGCATTCGATGAGCTGAAATATTAAATCGTTTGTAATTGTCGATAGGCCGGAAAATAAATGGTTTTCCTTGTGGATCTTTATATGCTTTTACCCCTTCGAAAATAGACTGCCCATAATGTATTGCTGCAATAGATGGACTTAATAATAATGGCTGATATGGTTTAATCTCCACATTTTTCCACTCCCCATCTATATAATCTGCTTCCAACATGTGGTCGGTAAAATATTTACCAAAAGGTAAATTTTCAAGATTTATATCTTTTAACTTGCTCGATTCAATTTGTGTAATTGTTATATCCATTGTATCAATCATATTAGACTTATTTTTGCACTGCAAAGAAACAAAAAAATACTAACACCTGTTTGTTAACTTGTATAAAGAATATGGAATTAAATCAAATAATACTAAATGATAATTTATTAACTGAACTCTATTCTTCCTTTTTAATTGAAGAAGATCTAGTTATGAATAAGGACTTTGAAATAGCCGAATCAGTGAACAATTTGAATATAATTTCTGATGATCCTTTTGAGTTTAAACATTTGGGTACTAACTCAAAAAACATTTTGATTGTTGTTCAATATCCGGAAACCGCATTTTTACCGGACGACCATCTTAATTTTTTAACAAAAATTATTTCGGCCTGTAAATTAAGCCTTGCAGATGTAGCCATTATCAACCATCATCATTATTACGGAAAAACTTTTGAAGAAATAACCACACACTTCAAATGCAATAAGGTATTACTTTTTGCCATATCTCCTAAAGAGTTTGGCATGCCCATTCAATTCCCATTTTATCAGATTCAATCCTTTAATAAATCGACATTCCTTTCCAGTCCGCCGTTAAACGAGCTGCTAAGTAATGATGCAGAGAAACGAAAATTATGGGCATGTATGAAGACTATCTTTTCTATCTAATTAAAAACATTTTTTTTGAAATTAATTTTTGCCACAAACAATGAACACAAAGTTGTAGAAGTACGTTCCGTTGTTGGTTCATTATTTGAAATACTTACATTAAAAGAAACGGGGATCGATATCGATATTCCGGAACCATTTGATACCCTAGAAGAAAATGCCCGCAATAAATCCCAAACAATATTTCAATTAACTAAAATAAATTGTTTCAGCGAAGACACTGGTTTGTTTGTGGATGCTTTGAATGGAGAACCGGGTGTGAAAAGTGCAAGGTATGCGGGTGAAGACAGATTGTTTGAAGATAATATTACTAAACTATTAGCTAAACTTTCTGACAACAAAAATCGAAAAGCCAGGTTTCGAACAATCATTTCCTTACTGCTTAATGGAGAGGAAATCTTATTCGAAGGTATTTGTGAAGGCACCATTCTTGTATCGAATAAAGGAGAACGAGGATTTGGTTACGACCCGATTTTTGTGCCCGAAGGATCGACTAGTACATTTGCTGAAATGAGTTTGGAAGAAAAAAACAAATACAGCCATCGAAGAAAAGCCATGGACAAACTGATTGAATTTTTAAAGTCTATAACTAATCAAGACTAATTTGAGTAAGAAAAGCAACCATATCAGCTCTGAGTTCGACTTAATAACGGGATGTATTGAAGGCAACCGGTTAATGCAAAAAGAACTTTACGACAGGTATTCTCCCAGGATGTACTCAGTTTGTCTTCGTTATGCTTTTGATGCCGAAGAAGCACAGGATATTTTACAGGATGGATTTATTAAAGTTTTTACTAAACTGGGGTCTTACCGGCACGAGGGATCATTTGAAGGCTGGATCAGACGGGTGATTGTAAATACAGCCATTGAATATTTCAGACGAAGAAAATATACACAGACCATTGATGACAAATACAATAATACCATTGACTCTAAAAGCCATTCTGCATTGGATAAATTAGCTGAAAAAGATATCATTAACCTGATACAACAGTTATCACCCGGATACAGAACTGTTTTTAACATGTATGTTATTGAAGGTTTTTCGCATAGGGAAATTGCTGAACAATTGAACATCAGTGAAGGAACCAGCAAATCGCAATTATCAAGAGGCCGTGTGCTTTTGCAGGAATTAGTAAACAAATTTATACTCGATAATAAA
>JAYWCV010000205.1:0-3009 GCA_043780275.1 Chitinophagaceae bacterium | reverse complement strand
ACTTTTTGCTCTTATGATCTCTCTTCCTTTACGTACTAATTGCTGAATTGTAGGCATTATAACCGTTTATTTTTGGGACGGCAAAGGTAAAGTCCCTGTTTCAATTATCCAAAAGAAAAAGTCCCTAAATGAAAAAATATTCCAATTCAGGGACTTTAATTATTTAAAATACTATCAAATCTTATACATCCAGCCATATTTATCGGCTGTTCTGCCATATCGGATATCATTCAACTGTTTTTTAAGACCGGGGGCTATTGTCCATTTCTCCACATCAAATTCCATTATATAGTCTTTAAATCGTAATTCTTTAATCACTGTAATTGTGGCTGCCGTACCTGTTCCAAAAACCTCAAATAATAAACCGGCCCGATGTGCATCTATAATATCATCAATATTTAATTTCTTCTCTTCTACTTTTAAACCCATTTCCTGTAAAATGATCATTGCACTATCACGGGTTACTCCACCCAAAATAGTTCCTTCTTCCAGGCTTGGCGTAAATGCAGTATCACCAATGATAAAGAACACATTCATGGTACCGATTTCCTGAACATATTTATGTTCTTTAGCATCCATCCACAAAACCTGATCATATCCCTTTTCTTTAGCTTCTGCTGTAGCCAGCATGCTTGCTCCATAATTACCGGCTGCTTTTGCAAAACCTACTCCACCTATTGCAGCCCTTGTATATTTTTCTTCTACATAAATGCGCATGGGTTTGCCATAATAAGGACCCGTAGGGCTTAGTATAATCATGAACTTATATGTTTCTGAAGGACGAACGCCAATTACTTCATCCGAAGCGAACATAAATGGTCTGATATATAAAGAATGGTCCTCCTTCTCCGGAATCCATGCCTGATCCATCTCCAATAATTTCCGCATCCCTTCCATGAAAATATCTTCCGGTACGGAAGGCATCTGCATACGATGAGCCGAAACATTAAATCGTTTGTAATTATCGATAGGCCGAAAAATAAATGGTTTTCCTTGTGGATCTTTATATGCTTTTACCCCTTCGAAAATAGATTGACCATAATGTATAGCTGCAATGGATGGGCTTAATAATAAAGGCTGATATGGTTTGATTTCAATATTTTTCCACTCACCATCTATATAATCTGCTTCCAGCATGTGGTCGGTAAAATATTTACCAAACGGTAAATTTTCAAGATTTATATCTTTTAACTTGCTCGATTCAATTTGCGTAATTGTTATATCCATTGTGTCAATCATATTAAACTTATTTTTGCACTGCAAAGAAACAAAAAAATACTAACACCTGTTTGTTAACTTGTCTAAAGAATATGGAATTAAATCAAATAATACTAAATGATAATTTATTAACTGAGCTCTATTCTTCTTTTTTAATTGAGGAAGATCGGGTAATAAATAAAGAATTTGGAATAGCTGAACCATTGAGCAATATGGATATAGTTAATGATCATCCTTTTGAGTTTAAACATTTAGGAACCAATTCAAAAAACATTTTGATTGTTGTTCATTATCCCGAAACTGCTTTTTTACCGGATGATCATCTTCACTTTTTGACAAAAATTATTTCGGCCTGTAAATTGAGCCTTGCAGATGTAGCAATCATCAACCACCATCATTATTACGAAAAAACTTTTGAAGAAATAACCACACACTTCAAATGCAATAAGGTTTTACTTTTTGCCATATCTCCTAAAGAGTTTGGCATGCCCATTCATTTCCCATTTTATCAGATTCAATCATTTAATAAAACAATATTCCTTTCCTGTCCACCATTACATGAGTTGCTGAATAAGGATGCGGAGAAACGAAAATTATGGGAATGTATGAAGGCCATCTTTTTTATCTAATTAAAAAAATATTTTTTGAAATTAATCTTTGCCACAAACAATCAACACAAAGTTGTTGAAGTACGTTCAGTAGTTGGTTCATCATTTGAAATACTTACATTAAAAGAAGCGGGAATCGATATCGATATTCCAGAACCATTTGATACCCTTGAAGAAAATGCCCGCAATAAATCCAAAACAATTTTTGAACTAACTAAAATAAATTGTTTCAGCGAAGACACTGGTTTGTTTGTGGATGCATTGGATGGAGAACCGGGTGTGAAAAGTGCAAGGTATGCGGGTGAAGACAGATCGTTTGAAGATAATATCAATAAACTATTGGCTAAACTAGCTGATCATAAAAATCGAAAAGCCAGGTTTCGAACCATCATTTCTTTACTGCTTAATAACGATGAAGTTTTATTCGAAGGCATTTGTGAAGGAACAATTATTGCATCGAAAAAAGGAGAAAAAGGATTTGGTTACGACCCGATTTTTGAGCCCGAAGGCTCATTTCGTACATTTGCTGAAATGAGTTTGGAAGAAAAAAACAAATACAGCCATCGCAGAAAAGCCATGGATAAACTGATTGATTTTTTAAAGTCTTTAAATAATAGACCATAATTTGAGTTTAGAAAGCAACCATATCAGATCTGAGTTCGACTTAATAACGGGATGTATTGATGGCAACCGGTTAATGCAAAAAGAACTTTACGACAGGTATTCTTCCAGGATGTACTCGATTTGTCTTCGTTATGCTTTTGATGCCGAAGAAGCACAGGATATTTTACAGGATGGATTTATTAAAGTTTTTACTAAACTGGGGTCTTACCGGCATGAAGGATCTTTTGAAGGTTGGATCAGACGGGTCATTGTTAATACAGCCATTGAATATTTCAGACGAAGAAAATATACACAGACCATTGATGACAAATACAATAATACCATGGACTCTAAAAGCCATTCTGCATTGGATAAATTAGCTGAAAAAGATATCATTAACCTGATACAACAGTTATCACCCGGATACAGAACTGTTTTCAACATGTATGTTATTGAAGGTTTTTCGCATAGGGAAATTGCGGAACAATTGAACATCAGTGAAGGAACCAGCAAATCGCAATTATCAAGAGGCCGTGTGCTTTTGCAGGAATTAGTAAACAAATTTATACTCGATAATAAA
>JAYWCV010000204.1:0-2401 GCA_043780275.1 Chitinophagaceae bacterium | reverse complement strand
CAGGCAATCAATTTGACTGAACGCCTCTTCATGCAGATCGGGTAATTGTTTCAATACCTTATTCTTATCGGCTCTCTGCAAAAAATTCTTGTAATGCTTCTGCTTTTCTGCTGACTTTTTTTCCCAATTATCCAAAAGATCGTTTGACATATGCAAAGTAACAAACTGTTTTCCACAGTTTGCCAAGACCCTTTTTTTCTGCCTTTGCTATCTTAACTTTGCAACACTTTTTCAAGTTGAAGTTCTGTATTAATAACTGATCAAATTCATAAACCCAGATAAACATGAACATTTTCGAACAGCAAACGAACGAATTCATTCCACGCCATATCGGACCCAATGAAAAAGAAACAGCTGATATGCTGAAACTTATCGGAGTTGAAAGTCTGGATGAATTAATAAAAAAAACAGTACCCGCAGGTATCCGAATGGAGCATAGCCTGAACATCCCTTCGGCTATGAGTGAAAATGAATACCTGCAACATATTAAAGAAATTTCCCTTCAAAATAAAGTTTACAAAACATATATCGGACAAGGTTATTACGATTGTATCACACCCAGTGTAATACTCCGGAATATTTTTGAAAACCCGGGTTGGTATACACAATACACACCCTACCAAGCAGAGATTTCGCAGGGCCGCCTGGAAAGTTTATTGAATTTTCAAACGATGGTTTGCGATCTGACCGGTTTGCCATTGGCCAATGCTTCTTTACTGGATGAAGCCACAGCAGCAGCAGAAGCCATGGCTATGTTTTTCAGTATGCTGAATAAACAGGATCATATTGAGCGGCCAAAATTTTTTGTAGACCAGGAAATTTTCCCGCAGACAAGAGATGTATTACATACAAGAGCCATCCCTATTGGAATCGAATTAATCTATGGTGATTACAAAACCGCTGTAATTGATGAAACTTATTTTGGTGCAATTGTTCAATACCCGAATAATTCAGGTTCGATAGAAGATTACAGAAATTTCATCGACCAAGTACATGTAGCAGGAGCTTATATTGCTATGGCTACCGATTTGCTGGCATTAACTTTAATAACTCCTCCGGGAGAATTGGGTGCAGATGCGGCTATTGGTACTGCACAACGTTTTGGTGTTCCTCTTGGTTATGGCGGGCCACACGCAGCTTTTTTTGCAACCAAAGATGATTTCAAAAGAAATATTCCCGGACGAATTATAGGAGTAAGTATAGATGCACAGGGAAACCGGGCATTACGTATGGCTTTGCAGACCAGGGAGCAACACATTAAAAGAGAAAAAGCTACTTCAAATATTTGTACTGCACAGGCCTTATTGGCAAATATGGCTGCAATGTATGCCGTGTTTCATGGACCCGATGGTTTGAAAACGATTGCAAAACGTATTGGACTACTAACTCAAACAGCGGCTGAAGAAATCAAACAAAGAGGGTTTGAATTGGTTTCTGAAAACTTCTTCGATACCATTACGGTAAAAGTTGCCGATGCAAAACCAATAATTGAAAAAGCAGAAAGACAAGAAATTAATTTACGGGTAATAAACAATCAGTTGATTGGAATTTCGATTGACGAAACAACTACCACAACAGACCTTTTTGATTTGATCAATTGTTTTGAAAACGATACTGATCCGGTTGCATTTGATATTCATGAAGAGGCAACACTAAATCATATACCCACTTCATTGACACGTATATCTGATTTTATGACTAATCCGGTTTTCAATTCACACAAGAGTGAAAGCCAGATGATGCGTTATATAAAAATGTTGGAGAATAAAGATCTTTCATTGAATATGTCCATGATCTCATTAGGTAGTTGCACGATGAAGTTGAATGCCGCTTCGGAGATGATGCCGCTAAGCTGGTCGCACTGGAGTAAAATTCATCCATTTGTACCATTCAATCAGGCTGTTGGTTATCAGCAGATACTAAAAGAATTATCGCAATATTTAAATGAAATAACGGCTTTTGATGCATGCAGTTTACAACCAAATAGCGGTGCACAGGGAGAATATGCCGGTTTATTAACGATCAAAGCATATCACGAAAGTCGTGGAGATCATCATCGCAATGTGATGCTGATTCCCATTTCTGCACATGGAACCAATCCGGCATCGGCTGTTATGGCCGGTATGAAAGTTGTAGTGGTGAAAGCTTTGGAGAATGGATATATTGATGTTGAAGACCTGAAAACAAAAGCTGAACAAAATGCAACAAACCTTTCCGGCATCATGATCACCTACCCAAGTACCTATGGTGTGTATGAAGAAACGGTGAAAGAAATAACAGCCATCGTTCATCAGCATGGAGGGCAGGTTTATATGGATGGTGCCAACATGAATGCACAGGTTGGATTAACTGCTCCCGGATTGATTGGTGCGGATGTTTGTCACCTGAACCTGCATAAAAC
>JAYWCV010000203.1:0-2317 GCA_043780275.1 Chitinophagaceae bacterium | reverse complement strand
ATCAGCCTTGGCTGGTTTACCAATGCCCTTAACAATAATATTTTTTGGTTGATATTTTTCGACAGTCTTTTACCAATTGGGTCCAACACCGTATTCAATCCATCACTCAGGTCATTCATAAATGCTTGCAAACCCACTTTATTGGCCAATACCAAAATATGTTGTGCAGCAATAGCCTGGTTACCCATCGTGATATTTTCCATCAGTGTACCCTGAAATATATCCTGTTGATTTAAAAAAATACCGGTTTCGTTCCGCAATGAATCGAGTTTATAATTTGAAATAGGGATGTTGTTGATGAAAATATTTCCGGCATATTGGCTATAGGTACCGCTGATTACCCTTAATAAGGATGATTTACCTGAACCTGTAGCGCC
The DNA here is from genome assembly GCA_043780275.1 of Chitinophagaceae bacterium. GTDB lineage: Bacteria > Bacteroidota > Bacteroidia > Chitinophagales > Chitinophagaceae > MGR-bin208. The sequence goes on along the minus strand of JAYWCV010000203.1, from coordinate 1,940 downwards.
CATGATACAAACTTTTTCATTATGGCCAATATTGAAATTGATTCCGGAAAGAACTGGTAAGGAAATATCAGGCATATAAGCAAAACTTACATTATTCAATTCAACAGATAATCCATTATTTTCAGTGGGCAAGTCTAAAAAGCCATCTTCTTCTAATGGCTTATCAATAATCTTTCCCAGTTTTTCAACCGAGGTAAGTACATCATAAACTACATCCAGGTTTACCAATATTTTTTCTACCGAACTGATGGTGCTGAGGATTACAATTTCGGCCGCTATAAACTGACCGATATTTAATTGTTGATCGATTAATAAAATACATCCCACAATCAGCATCGATGCGGTAATGATTACTTTAAAAATTACAAGGCTCCAATACTGAACCAGCAAGGTTTTAAAATGAATGGTACGTTGGTTAAGATAGCCGCTTACCAATATATCGGTATGCTGTATATTTAAATTGGTATTGCGTGAAAACTTAAATGATTTTATTACCCTGGCCATTTCCTCCAACCAGCCTGCAATGCTGTATTTATAATCGCTGGCCCTAAGGCTCGACTCCATCCCTCTGGCTGCCGTTAATCGAAGAATAATATAAATGATCAGCAATAATACCAATCCAAAAATGATAAACACCGGATGGTAAAACGACAATAGCATTAAACCAAATATAATTTGAATGGTTGCAGAGGGAATATCCAGCAACAGTTTTGAAATGCCCTTTTGAAGATTGACTGTATCAAAAAAACGATTTACCTGCTCTGGCAAATAATAACTATCAATTGCCTGCAAATTCATTTTAGGAATTCTTTCTGCAAACTCGAATGAGTATCGTACAAATATTTTTTGTTGCACTTTTTCAATCAACCGCATTTGGTTGATCTGTAACATGCCATTTAAAAAAACACCAATTACCACTAATGAAATAAGGATTACCAGACTGGTAGAAAGCGAACCACCCAGCACAAAACTGATGATGGACTGTATACCCAAGGGAAGCGAAAGTTGTATCAAGCCACTCAGTATAGCATAAAAATAAACAGAAGATATTTCGTTTTTCTCCAGCTTGATAACTTGCAATATCCTGCGTACAGGATTTGAAAATATATTTTTGGGACCTTGGGATTCCATAAAAAATTAATTGATGCTTTCAAAGATAGTTCACTGTACATTTAAACCTTATTCACTTGCAAATTTGCATCCGGTTTAAATGATGGCTGCGAAAATAAGTACAAAAATATTGAATCAGATTTAAGAATGAATTTTAAGATAGTTTTAGCAAGGATCTGACAAACTTATGACATCAAAAAAAGGCAATAACCAATGATTGCCCGTATAGGTTGATTCCTTTATAAAATTTTATCCAAACAAATCGCCCTGCAAATTTTCTTCGTCTTTCTTTTTCTCCCATTCCATTTCCACCGTTTTTGAAAAATCGGTAAGCTTTGCCCCTATTGCTTTCCAGCCCATTACTTCAACCAGTTTTTCTACTTTAAATTTGGCACTACGTACTAATTGGCCACGGCCACTGTTTACAATTAACACGGGTTCTAATTCTGTTGTAACGGTTTCAAGCCGGTTGTCTTTTCCTTCTTTAATAAAGAAAAATTTATTGTGCAAGGTTAAGGTTTCAATCTTAAACCGCTTGATATTAAACTGCAGTTTTTCATTGTCGAGATAAACCGCTGTGATGATTTTTTCGGGATCAAATTTTTCGAGTAGTAACACTTTTTCAAAATCAAAACGTTGGTTTAATTCCTGATCGGTAATTTCATAATTACCATCATTGTAAATTACCAACAGGCGGTCTTCGGCTTCAAACTTGCCCAGATATTCGCCCTTCTCTTCGATGTTCAACCTGCCGAATTTATTATCGAACCACAATTTTTTTGCATCCAATGTAGAGCGGCCGGCTTCTTTAAACTTTACCGATTTGATGG
>JAYWCV010000202.1:0-14254 GCA_043780275.1 Chitinophagaceae bacterium | reverse complement strand
CCTTCCATACATTTTAAAAGCAAACTCAACTTGGTTACTTCTACAGCGTTCACATCAATGTCTACGCCGAAAATATTGTTGAGTAATATTCTTTTCTTTTCCGAAGTTGTAAGGTTGCCTTCAGGTGTAAGTGGATTGCCTTTACTACCCTTAGAAATTTTTCCGTTGTCGGTATAATAGTTCTTGTGCCAGTCCAACAAATATTGATAAGCCCCTATGAGGAAGCTACCACTGCCACAGGCAGGGTCTGCTATTTTAATCTTCGCAACATCTGCCGGGGTTACTTTCTTCCCCCCTTCGGAGGGATTGATGGGGGCCAGCATTCCCAATGTGTTTTTTACAATGTATTCAACAATGTATTGCGGTGTGTAATAAACCCCGCCGGCTTTCCTTACTTCGGGTTTTTCTTCAATATAGGCTCGATGTGCTTTGTCGATACGAATTACTTTTCCTAAAAATTGTTCGTAAGCACTTCCTAAAATCTCTACCGACAAAACCGAAAACTCGTAAGGACTTTCAGGATAATACAATTCATTGATGATGGTTTTTAAAACCTTGTTGTCAATGGAAATTGATTTGCTGATTTGGTCTTTCTTGAAATCAAACAAACCTGAATTATATTTTTCATCGGCTTGCTCAAAAAGCCGATAAAGTTCACGATATATAGTCCCTTCTCCTTTGGAGAGGGTTGGGTTGAGGCATTCTTTCAGTGTTCCGTAAGGTTCAATACTTCTATCTTCTGCAATTCGAAGAAAAATAATTCTGTCAATGGTTTGCTGAACTACAAAATTTATTTCGTCTTCATCAAGCTCTTTATTGTTCCAACTGATTGAAGTTGCCAGATAAGTTCTCCAACTGTCAAGCGATTGCAAAAACTCTTTGTCAACGGTTGCGGTTCCTTTTTTATGTAAGTTTCCTTGAACAAATTTATCAAAGCTGCCTTTGAGAACACTTTCTTTACTGAATGTGTTCCACAAAAATTCAAACTCGTTTACGTAATCTTTAAACGTTAAATACTTAATTCTTGCAACAGATGTTTTATCTGTCGGTAGTGGCTTCTTGGTACAATCATAGATGGCAAATTCTTCAAAGTCGGTTATAATGCTAACTGGAAGTTTTGCACTCCATCCATAACGCCTCACTTGATAAGCTGGCTGTATATCGTCTTTAACTACAATACTTGGCTTCTTAGCTTCTACAAAAAATAGTCGTTTTCCACCAACCAATCGAAAAGAATAGTCGGGTGCTTTAGTTGCCTTACCAACTTTTAGTTTGTCTTCATGTATCACTTCACGGTAGCTTTCAGCATACCCGTTTTCGTTGTCAATATCCCAACCTAATGCTTTGAAAAAAGGATCAATGAAATCTCGTCTTGTCTGCGTTTCGTTGTAGCCGGAATGTTTGTAGCTGTCGTATTGCTCTGTAAACCTTTCAACCAGTTCTGCTATTTTTTTATGTGCCAAATCTTTCGCTGTCATTCTTAAAATAAATTTTTGATATAAATTTTCAGATGGTTAAAGCTACGAATAAAGCATTGGCGATTGGTTGCATTAGTTTTGTCTTTGGAGTTGGCAATTACAATCATTTTTCAGTTTTTCATTCACCTTACTCTCAAATAAATTTTCCGGTATTCGAATTCGGAAAATTTTTCAGGTCTTCTGGTAATCCTGCATATACCAGGTCGCCTCCGTTAATACCAGCTTCAGGACCGAGTTCTATCACCCAGTCTGCTGAACGGATCACATCCAGATTATGTTCGATAACCAATATTGAATGACCTTGTTCAATAAGTGCATTGAATGATGCCAGCAACTTTTTAATATCATGAAAATGAAGTCCGGTTGTAGGTTCATCAAAAATAAACAGGATATTTCCTCCCGACTTTCCCCGCCCGACCGAGTCATTCGGGCGGGCTTTACCTAAAAACGATGCAAGCTTTACCCGCTGTGCTTCACCACCTGAAAGTGTATTGGAAGATTGTCCGAGTTGCACATAACCCAACCCCACATTGGTTAATGGTTTTATTTTATTGCTCACCTCTTTTTCATCTTTGAAAAATTCAATGGCTTCATCCACACTCATGCTTAACACATCATGAATATTTTTGCCATTCATATTCACTTCCAGTACTTCATCTTTGAAACGCTTTCCTTTACAGGATTCACAGGTAAGATGAACATCTGCCAGGAACTGCATTTCCACCACTTGTTCTCCTTCTCCTTTACAGGAGTCGCATCTGCCACCATCCACATTGAACGAAAAATGTTTGGGTTGATAACCCCGTATTTTTGAAAGTGGTTGACGTGAAAATAAATCCCTGATTGCATCGTATGCTTTTATATACGTAACCGGATTACTGCGGGATGATTTTCCAATAGGATTCTGATCTATCATCTCAATTTGTGAAATACTATCCAGATCTCCGGTAATATCACGGTGATGACCAGCTTTTTCCGAAAAATCTCCTTGCAGATTTTTCAATGCCGGACTAAGGATTTGTTTTACCAACGTGGTCTTTCCGCTACCACTAACTCCACAAATAACCGTCAACACATTTAATGGAATAGTAACATCAATATTTTTCAGGTTATTAGCACTGGCTCCCTTGATAGTTACCGAATCTTTCCATTTTCTTTTTTTAGTGGGTGGTTCAATTTTCATTTCTCCACTCAGGTATTTTCCGGTAAGGCTTTCCGGATTTTCAATCAGCTGTTTGTAATTTCCAGCAGCTACTATTTCTCCTCCAAGATGAGAAGCTAATGGCCCCATGTCGATGATATGATCGGCTTTGCGCATCATCATTTCATCATGCTCAACCACAACTACGGTATTGCCTAATTTCTTTAACTGCGAAAGAACTTCGATCAGTTTTTCGGTATCCCGTGAATGTAAACCAATGGAAGGCTCATCGAGTATATATAAGGAGTCGGTCAGATTGCTTCCCAAGAGCCTTGTTAATTGAATACGCTGGCTTTCGCCTCCACTGAGGGTATTAGCCAACCTGTTAAGTGTAAGATAGCCCAGACCAACTTGCAATAAGGTGTCGAGCCGGTTATTGATTTCCAATAAAAGTCGTTTCGCAATTTTGCGGTCGTGATCCGTTAATTTTTTTTCAAAAGCAGTAAACCATTCCCTCAATTCGTCTACCGGCATCTGACTCAGTTCCCCAATATTCATTCCATCCAATTGTATATATAAAGATTCTTTGCGCAACCGATGCCCATCACAATCGGGGCATTTAGTACGACCCCGATAGCGGCTGAGTAAAACACGGTATTGCACTTTATACAGATTCTGTTCTACTTCCCTGAAAAAATCATTGATACCTTGTGCATGATCATTTCCTTTCCATAAAACATAAAGTTGTTCTTTAGACAAATCGGCGATGGGCTTATGTATCGGGAAATCGAATTTTTTTGCAGCTTTTACAAACTGGTCTTTCCACCAAACAAGTTTTTCTCCTTTCCATGGAGCAATGGCTCCTTCATATACACTTAAGTTCCGATTAGGAATCACCAATGACTCATCAATGCCCAATACCAATGAAAATCCTTCACATGTTGGACAGGCGCCAAATGGATTATTGAATGAAAATAAATCGGGAACAGGCTCTTCAAAAACAATTCCATCCATTTCGAAACGGTTATTAAAGTGCAGCAGCTTTTTCCCATTCACTTCAATATATACATCTCCTTCTCCTTCGTAAAATGCAGTACCGATTGAATCGGTCAACCGGTAAATATCATCTTCGTCAAATTCCTTCACCACAAGCCGGTCGATCAATACAGCAGCATCCGCCAACATCGTATTTTTTACAGCTTTATTTTTTGAAAATTTTAATTCCAACTCCTGATCATCAAGTTCAAGTAAATCTTCTATTCGGAATACGTCCATGTCATCCACAGATGAATCATCCATAAATTCCAGCCTGCTGAAACCTTTTTGTAAAAGGATATTTAATTCTTCCCTATTCTCCCTGTTACGGTGTTTTTTAAAACGGGTAAGGATATGAATACGATCTCCGGCTTTCAATTTTTTTATAGCCTCCAATACATCGGCTACATCTTCCTTCATGACTATTTTTCCCGAAACGGGTGAAATAGTTTTTCCTATACGGGCAAATAATAATCTGAAATAATCGTGAATCTCTGTCATGGTACCAACGGTACTTCGCGGAGAAGTATTAATGACCTTCTGTTCTATGGCAATAGCCGGACATAAACCTTTTATATAATCAATATCCGGTTTACTCATACGGTTTAGAAACTGTCTTGCATAAGCGCTTAAACTTTCAGCATAACGGCGTTGCCCCTCTGCAAAAAGGGTATCTATGGTAAGTGAAGACTTTCCTGAACCCGAAACACCGGTAACAACAATGAACTTATTTCGTGGAAATACCACATCCACGTTCTTCAGGTTATGTGTCCGGGCTCCTTTTATTAAAATATCCCTTGTGGAAAATACGGTTTCGGTTTGCGCTTTTTCTCTTTTTTTCATTTCGCTCTTTCTGTGTCTGCAAATGTAAACCCTTTAGTTATCAATGAGTTTCACGTTAAATTAACAATTTTTAAGACCTTCTCCATGGAAATAATAATTATTTTGTATTTGCCCATACAATAAATAGATATACTTTTAATTCATCATTCAATTAAACAAAAACCAAACATTCTCGCCTATCGCTAAAACATCTACACTATTTTATTTTTAGCAACCATTCATCCAATAACCAAACACTATAAAAACCAAACCAATTATGAAACTTTATGCGAAACACAGCGACCACGAACTGATAACCTTATTCAGTGAAGGAAAAATGGAAGCTTTTGAAACTTTAGTCTTAAGACATAAGGACAAGCTTTTTACATCCATCCTGTTTTTAGTAAAAGACAAATACCTGGCCGAAGATATTTTCCAGGATGTATTCATCCGTGCTATTGATACCATCCGTAGCGGCAGATATACCGATGAAGGAAAATTCCTGCCATGGATCATGCGTATTGCACACAATCTGTGTGTAGATCATTTCAGAAAAGTAAAAAGAACACCAATTGTAAAAACCAGTGATGATAATGATATTTTTGAAGTGTTAAACTTCAATGCTGACAGCGCTGACGTGGTGATGATGAAGCGTCAGAGTTATGACCGTGTCCGCATTATGCTTGATGAACTTCCGGAAGACCAACGCGAAGTAATCATCCTGAGACATTATGCTGATATGAGTTTTAAAGAAATTGCAGTAATGACTAATTGCAGTATCAATACTGCCCTTGGCCGTATGCGTTATGGCTTGATCAACCTGAGAAAAATGATGGTTGAAAAACAAATAGCACTATAAAAGTTCTTGTCATTTCAAAGCTCCCTTCTACAAATATTTCTTTAGGGATTTATTTGCAATTGCTTGCCGGCAGATAGGCTGCTTCGAAATGACAGCTAATTAAAAACAACCCATATAACGTGGGTTGTTTTTTTATGCTTACCCTTTTTTATTTCCCAGATTTTTTAAAAGCTTCTAATCCGCATTTCAACCATACTGCAAATTCTTTTGCATTACTGGTATATCCTTTAGACTTTGTCATTGCTTTTTCATTGGTTCCGATAATGGCATATTGAGGTTGCGATACGGCATTAAAATTCTCGGATTGAAAAGTTGCCCATTTATCTCCAACGGTAATTATTTGTTTGATTGCGCCAGTCTTGGTTGTATACTCCAGTTGTTTGGATGCAGGTAACACAATCCGTTCATCTATATATAAGGAAACCAACACAAAATCATTTTTCATCATTCTGGCAACATCCGGATCGGTCCAGATTTTTTCTTCCATTCTTCTGCAGTTTACACATGCCCATCCGGTAAAATCAATCAATAAAGGTTTGTTTTCTTTTCTGGCCAAAGCCAAAGCTTCATCATAGTCCCGAAGTGGTTCCATATCTTTTTCGCAATTGACCGGATTTTCAAAAACACTATAACATAACGGTGGAGGAAAACCACTAATGAGGGTAAGATTGGCATACTTAGTATTTGTTACACCGGGCATCAGGTACAAAGTGAATAAAGTAAAAACAATAATAAATCCGACACGGATCTTCGAATATTTTTTGATGGGAGAATCATGCGGAAACCGGATTTTACCAAGCAGATACAAGACTATTGCAATGCCGATGATGATCCAGATAGCCATAAATGTTTCTCTTCTTAAAAAACCCCATTGCTTCACCAGGTCTGCATTTGAAAGAAACTTGACCGCCAAAGCAAGTTCCAGGAATCCCAAAACTACTTTTACATTGGTCAGCCATCCACCCGACTTTGGCATAGACTGCAACCAACCCGGGAACATGGCAAATAGGGCAAATGGCAATGCTAATCCCAGACCAAATCCACCCATACCAAATGTTAATTGCATGGCACCACCGTCATTGCTTAATGCACCTGCCAATAAAGAACCTAAAATAGGACCTGTACAGGAGAATGAAACGATGGCAAGCGTAAGTGCCATAAAAAATATTCCGGCTGTATTTCCAATCCCTGATTTCGAATCGGCCTTACCGGCAAAACCAGACGGAAGTGATATTTCAAAATAGCCGAAAAATGAAATTGCAAAAACAACAAAAATGACAAAGAATACAATATTGAGCCAGAAATTGGTAGATATATTATTTAATATCTCGGGATTGGTTTGATCGAGAATATGAAATGGCAGACTCAGTAAAACATAAATAACAAAAATGAAAACACCATATAAAACGGCATTGGCAATTCCCGATTTTTTAGTTTGCGATCGCTTGGTAAAAAACGATACTGTTAATGGTATTAAAGGGAATACACATGGCGTAAGCAATCCGATAAATCCACCTAACAAACCCAACAAAAAAATTCCGATCAGGCTTTTGGAAGAGTTGTCATCATCCCCACAATTATTCACCGGGTTATTCAAATCGATAGAATCAATTTTTATTTTTGTTGTGGACACAACACCTCCTTCCAAATCTACACTAAATGCGAACGCAGTTGAAGGATAGAATTCAAGATCTTTCCCGTAGGTATAACGGAGTGTTCCCTGTAGTTTGGCCGGCACTTCGCCAATAATTTCTATGACCGTTTTCCATGTTGTTTTTCCTTCATAAACAATCACATTCAAACCCCCGAATAAAGTACTTGGAATAGTTTTATTGCTACCAGTTTGTATAAATGATCCGTCGTTTTTTATACTGCTGTCATTAAAAACAATTTCGGTTGGATTGAAGCCGTCCAAGGATTGACCAGCTGCATACAATTGCCAGTCTTTAACGCCTTCCGTAATAAAACTGAGTTCGTATTTACCATCAGCCATTTTTTTACTACTGGCCTTCCATTGAAAACCCGAAGCAGTTTCCTGTCCGAAAACAAACACGGAAAACAAAAAGAAGAAAAAACTAAATACTGACTTTGAAATGCGTTGCATTCTATTTCTATTTAAAAAAACAAAAGAGTTCCAGATATAGAACTCGTTCAAAATTATCATTTATCTACAAAATTAATTTAAGGCAATGGTAAAGTTGTTTGTTTTGGGTGGCAAACATTTTTTATCATCGCAGGTCTGAAACTCCACTTTACCAACCAAATTCGTTTTCACATTGGCTTTCAGTTTTACAATTTGAATAAATTTTACCGTATTCGCATATTGATTTGCAGAAATGCCCAGTTTGCTGTCTTTGAATTTTTCCATTTTTCCAACTTCTTTTAACCCACCTTCAAAACTTATTAATGGATTACTACTGAAATCGAAAGAAGTAGGGATGGCAATAAAATCATCGGGCTGCTTTTGTGAATATAGATGCCAACCAGGTTGCATATTCGCAACCAACTGAACTTCAAATTTTTTATCCGCAATTTTTTTAGCAGAATAAGTCCATGTAACCGGATATTGTGCCATTACAGAAATACTGAAAAACATAAAAGCAAGAAGGGCAAAAAATTTCATCATAAAGTTTTTATTTACGGTAAACATCACTGCAAAAATCTATCTAATATCCTTTTACATTCTGTTAAAATTTACCGTACTGCAAATTTCATCATTCTGTAAAAATTAATCTGTAACTAATATTACACTTTTTGAAAATACCTGTTAATTGCTTACAAACTGTTTCATATTGAGCAAGGACGATAAGATTTCCTTACCATCGGTATTACCTAACAAGGGTGAACATGCTCTTTCCGGATGTGGCATCATACCAAAAACATTCCCATCCTTATTGCGGATACCTGCAATATTTCTCATAGATCCATTCGGATTTGCTTCCAAGGTTATTTTTCCATCCTGATCGGCATACCTGAAAATTACCTGGCCATTTGCTTCCAGCTCATCTAATGTTTTTTCATCTGCAAAATATCGTCCTTCGCCATGTGCAATCGGTAGAATGGATTTTTTTCCTGTGGCAGAAACTACCTGGATGTTTTTACAGATGAATTGTTGATTGACATTCCGCAACAATGCTCCTGGCAATAAATGTGATTCGCATAAAACCTGAAACCCATTACAGATTCCCAAAACTTTTCCGCCCTTTTCTGCAAACTCTATTACAGCTTGCATCAATGGGCTGAAACGGGCAATAGCACCACAACGTAAATAATCTCCAAATGAAAATCCACCAGGTAGAACGATACAGTCATCTATATCAAACATGCTTAAATCTTTGTCTTTGTGCCAAAGCATAACAACTTCCTGACCAAGATCGTTTGTTAATGCATCCTGCATATCCCTGTCGCAATTAGATCCCGGGAAAACAACTATGCCAAATTTCATGATAATATTATTAATTCTTTTAATTGAAAAGGAAGACTGCAAATATAGCTGAAAGCATCCTTTTAATCATTATACTACCATCCAGGACCATAATATTGAAATGCCAATACATAAACAATAGTAAACCAAAACATGATTTGTGAAAACCAGGTTTGAGTAGGATATAAATAAGCAAATGCATGAAAAGCTGCTAAAGGAATGGTAAGCATCATCCAGTTTTCGTAGGTTTCGCTGCCATTTATAAAAGGAATAAAAATGGCTAAAATTAAAAACAAAAGTACCAGGCTCCAGTTTTTTCTTACCTGAATAAGCATCCGGCCCAGATTTGCCTGAACATAATAAACAGCTATTAAAAATGGAATTCCAATCAAAAAAACAGCATATGCAAACCATAAAGTTTTATCCAAAACCGGTGCATGTAGATTGAAGAAAGGAATCAGTTTCTGTAAGTCCCATTGATCGGTAAAAAAAAGAAAAATGCCATAAAAATAAAACGGAGTTAATAATCCCAAAATGGCAAGTAACCATTCTGTCAAACGGAATGGCCGCATGATTATTAACCCTAAAAACACCCAGAAAAGAAATGCAGTTGCCGGAAAATAAATAAACGAAACCAATCCGATCAACAGGCCCGCATTAAATATTTTTCCCTGCACTTTTTGATGCTGATACATTTTAAATATTGCGGCAAAAACCATGATCAAAAACGTATTTACCAGTAATGGGGCTGATAAGTAATTCCATTCAGCAAAAAGAGAACTAATCAACAAGTACGATAAGCCAACCAAATAAGTTGCCTTGTTCATCATGCGTTGATCATTGAATAAACGTGTTAACGCAATGGATTGAAGATATAAAAGCGTAAACGCAATGACCGGGTAAATGATTGGATAACTGGTTCCAAAAGGCTTTATGGCATTTATAAGCACCCTGTAAATCACCCCTTCCGTATTCAGGTTTACCGGTAGCTGCGGATGAAGAAACATCGGCAATTTGATCAATATGCCAAAGACCAATAATAAAAGAAGATTAACTGGGTTTTTGTGTTTAAATATGCCTATCACCGGAAATGCTTAGTGTTTAAATTAAAATTCAATTTTAGCAAAGCAAATAAAATTTCTATACAAACATGGAATTATTACTTGCTGAGAACTTACCTGTTTTCCATATTTAGGCATAAAGATGTACCCTTTATCAATATTTTTCAGTGATGGATTCCGGTTCATTACACCTCCCGGTTCTAACATAATATCGGATAAAAGAACGGCTCGTTTTTCCATTTGATTAAAAATGAAATGTAATGCTGCTCCGGTATTTACCAATTGATATGAAACGGTATTATCTGACTCATCGCTAAACTGTTCTTTTTTCAGAATATTATTCCATTCAAGATTTCCCTGGTTATCAAAAGAAAGTATAGCCACATTTTCTGCATGATGCCTGACTAGTTGATTATTATCTCTTGATCGCCAAAACAGACTATTATATCCATAACCGAATGGAGAATAAAAATAATTATCAAATGGAGAAAACATAGGAAAGCCGTATAAATAGTCCATCCGGTTGAAGTTGTTTCCACGGGAAGTAGTATAATAAGATTCTGCTCCCATTAAAAAACCTCCATTCTTTTTTATGATAATATTGCGGATAAAATAATTATCAAAGGCAAAACGGTTGCTGCTGTTTCCCCTGGCTTCATTTCGAAGTTCTTCACCGAAAGTCAAACTTTTTTCCATGGTTACTTTTGAACTTCCATTATCCCATACATAAAAATAAAGTCCATCGATATTACCCCTTCGTTGCGTGTACGTGAAAGAAGTTAAAAAGTATCGATTATTGAAATTATCAATTTTAAGAAAAAGCTGATCGAGGTAAATCTTATTCAAATTTACTCCCTGAAAAATAAAACTATCGGTCATTGGAGGTTTTATAACCAGCGAAACTGCTGCAATATTGTCATTGTTATTGCGGCTGAATTTTGTAAAAACCATATTACCGGCGTTATCTACTTTAAATTCTTCCAAATAATCATTCCGTTCTTCCATGGGAATATTCAGCTGGCTTCTTTTAATTGTCCCCAGTTTTTCATCTAGTAATATGGTCGTTATTAAATAATTATTTCTGTTCCTGCTATTGATTTTAAAAATCAGGAATTTACTTTTATCCTCACTCGTTACACTGTTATAGACTTTATTATTAGAGGCAAAACTCAGCTGTGTTGTATCCAGTTCCATGGGCTCACCAACCTTCTTACCATGTTCATCTATTTTTGCGGCCATGAAATAAACCACATTTCTACGCTGGTATTGATAAAAAAGATAACTATGATTCGTATACGGATATACATCTAAATTAATCAGCCGTTCTTCCGGAATATAATCTTGTACAACCTTATCAATCAGTTTCATATTCTCATCATATAAAACGATAGCGCTGTTATTCCTTGCATTTTTATACACTTGAATATTATTCCCGATTTTACCGATGATCTCAAAATCAACTTTTTTACTGTCCTCTTTATCCGGTTCCGAATAAATAATTCTCTGCGCATTTGCAAATGCGCAATAGAAAGTCAGTATCCCGATTATTAATATTTTCGTCTTTATCTTCATCTTTTAATCTTTTATCTATTTAAAGTTACAGGTTGTGAGCCGATTAAAATCCCATCATTTTCATAATACGAACTTAAAATACCACATTACATGGACGGTTTGAAAAGGAGAAATGATTCAAAAGCACCCCTTATCCCCAACCTAATTATAACCTAAATTACCTTCTTTAACAATTTAGGTTATAAGATTATTTTAAATATACCTTTGACGAATTATTTTTCTGGAAAATAATCAGTACCAGAAAGCCAACAAACAAGTTCGGAAAGTGAAACTAACATCAAACAAAGTAACAGCTGCAGGTTTATTAATTGCATTAGGAATTATTTACGGCGACATTGGTACATCTCCCCTATACGTTTTCAATGCCATTATTTACAATCGCACCATCAGTGAAGAACTGATTTTTGGAAGCCTATCCTGTATCATCTGGACCATAACGCTACAAACCACCTTAAAATATGTGATCTTGGTTCTACGTGCAGACAATCGGGGTGAAGGAGGAATTTTTGCCCTATATGCGCTAGTTAGACGAAATAAAAAATGGTTTGTTTTTCCCGCCATGATTGGCGGAGCAGCCTTACTGGCTGATGGAATTATAACCCCTCCCATTTCTATAACATCGGCCGTTGAAGGGTTACAGAAACTCCCGGCTTTACATAATATCGAACATTATATCATTTATATTGTTATAGGTATACTTACTCTTTTCTTTTTCATGCAACAGTTTGGTACCGCTTCTATTGGTAAACTTTTTGGACCGGTCATGTTGATTTGGTTTTCGATGCTTGCCATTTTGGGAGCCATCCACATCTTTGATGACCTCTCCATTTTTAAATCTTTTAATCCTTATTACGCATTTGAGTTTTTGAGAATGTATCCCGGAGCAATATGGCTATTGGGAGCCGTTTTCCTTTGTACTACAGGTGCAGAGGCTTTATACAGTGACCTAGGACATTGCGGAAGAAAAAATATCCGTATTTCCTGGCTCTTTGTAAAAGTTGCTTTACTATTGAATTACCTGGGACAAGGTGCTTACCTGATGGGCAAACACAATGGATTAACAGTTACAGATCAGGTAAAAGCATCTATGGGATTGAATGCTTTTTACGACCTGATGCCACATTGGTTTTTAATTATTGGAGTCATCATAGCTACTACAGCGGCAATCATTGCCAGTCAGGCAATGATTTCCGGTTCCTTTACACTCATCAGTGAAGCCATGCGATTGAACCTTTGGCCAAAACTAAAGATTCGTTACCCATCTGAAGAAAAAGGACAATTGTTTATTCCTAGTTTGAATCTGATGATATATCTCGGTTGTGTTTCAGTGGTGCTGTATTTTAAAACTTCCTCAAAGATGGAAGCTGCTTACGGTTTAGCTATCGTAATCACGATGTTGACAACAACCATTCTTTTTGCAAATTATTTAGTTTCTCTTCGTACAAAAGCAATTTGGATCTATTTTTTCCTTGGGGTATATCTGACAGTAGAAATAACCTTCCTCATTGCATTATTGGATAAATTCTCACATGGTGGTTATTTTACCCTAATTCTAGGTGGCGTCATGTTTATGATCATGTATGTATGGTACAGAGCAAGGAAGATTAAAAACCGATATGTTGAGTTTGTTCGCCTTGACCACTATGTACCGCAAATTGAAGAACTGGCCAACGATAAATCTGTTCCGAAATTTGCTTCGCATCTTATTTATATGACCAGTGCCAACAATCCGAAAGAGATTGAACACAAAATCATTTATTCGATATTAGACAAAAAACCGAAACGGGCAAATATCTATTGGTTTGTTCACGTAGATACATTGGATGACCCATATACCTGCGAGTATAAAGTGGAGCATATTATTCCGAATGATATTATCCGTGTCGATTTAAGATTAGGATTCAGGATGGAACCCCGGATTAACCTGATGTTTAAAAAAGTGGTTGACGATTTGCTTGCAAGTAAAGAAGTGAACATATCAAACCGTTTTGAAAGTCAGGAAAGAACAACCGGTAGTTTTCAGTTTATTGTGATGGAAAAGTTTTTAAGCCAGGATAATGAATTACCGTTTTTTGAGCGAGTGGTTATGAAAATATTCTTCTCCATAAAAGAAATCAGTTTATCAGAAGAAAGAGGATTTGGGTTAGATCCTTCCAATGTGATCGTCGAAAAATTTCCATTGATTGTAGCACCGGTTACTTCACTAAAACTAAAAAGGGTGTTTAATAAAGAAGATGAAACAGATAACTATTGAAACTCTTCAGCAATGGATTTTGGAAGGAATTAATTTTCATCTGATTGATGTGCGGGAATCTTTTGAACATGAACAATTCAATATAGGTGGGCAACTGATTCCCTTAAACGAGATAGTCAATCATGCCATGGATATCCCTACCAATAAACCTGTAATAGTATATTGTAAAAAAGGAATCAGAAGCCAGATAGCTATTCAACGGCTGCAACAAAAAACCTGTTTCGATAATCTGTTAAACCTCCGGGGAGGCACGGAAGCCTGGCTAAATCAATTAAAAAGTTAGGCGGACAATTGTCATATACAATCCTTTGTCTAAATTGAGGTAAATCTAACTGCCACATTTTGCCAAACTTGTTTTATTATATTCTTGGATCTATTTTTATTTTGTTGATTCTTCTTTATTTTTTCCAGGAAAAATTTATTTTTAAACCGGAAAAATTGAAACAGGATTTTATATTCAAATATGATATCCCTTTCCGGGAATATTATTTTGAAACCGCTCCCAAAGTAAGCATAAATGCACTCCACTTTTTTCGGGAAAAACCAAGCGGGTTGATTCTCTATTTTCATGGCAATAGCCGAAGCATCAAAGGATGGGCAAAATATGC
>JAYWCV010000201.1:0-2002 GCA_043780275.1 Chitinophagaceae bacterium | reverse complement strand
GTTTGGCGTATGACCAATTGCAACAAAAAAACCTTCGATGGGCTTTTGTAATACTTCGTCAGTTTTTATATTACGTATCAATACTCCGTTAACTTTTTTGTCACCCAGTATTTCGATTGTTTCGCTATTATACAGTAACTCAATATTAGGTGTATTCATTACTTTTTTTTGCATAGCCACACTTGCTCTCATATTGCCTTTGCGAACAATCATATACACTTTGCGACAGATGTTTGCCAAATAAGTAGCCTCTTCTGAAGCAGTATCACCTGCACCTACAATTGCAACGTCCCGTCCTTTGAAAAAGAACCCATCACACACCGCACAGGCCGATACTCCATGTCCGTTCAGGCGCCGCTCACTTTCCAGGCCGAGCCATTTTGCGGAAGCTCCTGTTGAAATAATAACAGATTGTACCAGCAAGATTTCTTTTTCATCAACCTGAATTTCAAAAGGGTATTTTGAAAAATCCACATCGGTAACAACGCCATACCTGATGTCGGTTTCAAAACGCAGAGCTTGTTCTTTAAAATCGTCCATCATTTGCTCACCTTGTATGCCTTTAGGGTAACCGGGATAATTGTCTACATCAGTTGTTGTTGTTAACTGGCCTCCAGGTTGTAAGCCCTGGTACAGCACCGGATTTAAACCAGCCCTTGAAGCATAGATTGCTGCTGTATAACCAGCCGGTCCGGAACCGATTATGATACATTGTATTGGTTGTTTATTTATTAATGACATACTACTTTTCATCAAAGTTTTTAATTCCTTCTTTTAAAAATTCAATATACTTTTCTGCATCTGGTTCATACCCTTTAGGCGTATTTAATACAATACCATCAAGGTTGGTTAATGCGTAGTAAGGCTGAGAATTGGTTTGAAAATGGGTGGTTTGAAAGTCACTCCATTTATTCCCAATTGTTTTTATTTTTTGATTCGTTGTTATCGAAGTGTATTGTTCAGATTGGGGCAGTGCTGTTTTATCATCTACATACAATGAAATCAAAACATAATCATTGTTCAGCAGATTTAGAACTGTTGGATTGCTCCAAACATTGTCCTCCATTTTGCGACAGTTTACACAAGTCCAACCGGTAAAATCTAATATGATTGGCTTGTTTACTTTTTTAGCATATGCTAACCCTTCATCGTAGTTATGAAAGCAATTTAAGTTGTGCGGACAATGTATATCACTGGCGGTAGTGGTTGATGTTTCCTTTGAACTAGATAATTGATTTGAAGTCTGTATGCTCCATCCTTCTGTATAAAATGAAGGTGGCGGAAATCCGCTTATCAATTTTAATGGTGCTCCAAACATGCCGGGTACCAGGTAAACTACAAATGAAAATACAATGACACTAAATATTAATCCTGTAACTGAGGTATGCTTTCTTTCATCATCATGTGGTAAACGCAGTTTTCCCAATAAGTAAAATCCCAACAATGAGAATATGACAATCCATAAGGCAATAAATATTTCCCGTTTAAAAAAACCTAAGTGATAGGCCAGATCTACTGAAGAAAGAAATTTTAAGGCTAAGGCTAATTCAATAAAACCCAACACAACTTTTACCGAGTTGAGCCATCCGCCAGATTTAGGTAATGAATTTAACCAACCTGGGAAAGCTGCAAATAGCGCAAATGGCAAGGCTAAAGCCAGGGAAAAACCAAACATTCCCATTGCCGGGCCTGCAACATTTCCATTAACTGCTGCCTGTACCAATAAACTTCCAATGATTGGACCTGTGCAGGAAAATGATACAAGGGAAAGCGTAAACGCCATAAAAAATATGCCAAGTATTCCGCCTTTTGACGAAGCATTATCCGAGGCATTTAACCATTTAGATGGCAGGCTGATTTCGAATGCTCCAAAAAATGAGATGGCAAATACAACAAAAATAATAAAGAAAGCAAGGTTCATTATACCATTGCTTGCAAGCGCATTGAGTGCATCTGGGCCAAGGGAGAGTGTAATTGTTAAACCTAAAATTACATATATGCC
>JAYWCV010000200.1:0-8975 GCA_043780275.1 Chitinophagaceae bacterium | reverse complement strand
GCAGGTTTATATGGATGGTGCCAACATGAATGCACAGGTTGGATTAACTGCTCCCGGATTGATTGGTGCGGATGTTTGTCACCTGAACCTGCATAAAACCTTTGCCATACCACATGGAGGAGGCGGACCGGGCATGGGACCTATCTGTGTAAAAAAACATTTGGCAGAATTCTTACCAGGTCATGTATTTATCAATGGAGAGGAATCAACTAAAGGAAACTTAAGTAATGCTGTATCGGCAGCCCCTTTTGGATCAGCTTCGATATTACTGATCAGTTATGGATATATACGAATGTTAGGTAATGAAGGTGTGAAAAAAGCAACTGAATATGCTATATTAAATGCTAATTATATGAGGGCACGTTTACAAAACGATTTCCCAATCCTATATACGAATCATCATGGCGAATGTGCACACGAATTTATTGTAGACTTAAGGCCATTTAAAAAAATGGCCGATATTGAAGCCGAAGATATAGCCAAACGCCTGATCGATTATGGTTTTCATGCTCCAACGATGAGTTTTCCGGTGCCGGGAACCATCATGATAGAACCGACAGAAAGTGAAGACAAGGCAGAGCTTGACCGTTTCTGTGATGCCCTTTTAAGTATTCGTAAAGAGATTAAAGATGTGGAAGAAGGCATTGCAGATAAAAAAGAAAATGCCTTGAAGAATGCACCCCACACTCAATTTATGGTTATCAATTCAAACTGGGATAAACCTTATACAAGAGAGATTGCAGCTTTTCCATTAGCATATGTAAAAGCAAATAAGTTCTGGCCGGCTGTTGCCCGTGTTAATAACACCTTTGGAGACAGAAACTTAATTTGTACTTGCGAACCTATTGAAAGTTATATGGAGACAGAAGGATAATTTTTTTTTGTATAAATGAAATGCCCCTATAATTTGGGGCATTTTTATGGTTAAAAAATTCAATTTTATTGTTGAGATAATAAAGCTTTTGCTTCAGCTACAAGACAGGTAACTTTTTGCATGAAGGCTTCTTGATGCTCTTCGGCAAAGAAAACTTCTTTTATTTTTCCGTTACTCCCGGTAAATATGAAAGATTTTACTTTCATCGTACTCAATCTTTGCAGATAGGAATTGGTTTGTTGGTTATTTCTGAAAATAAAATGAAACAATCCTTCGCAATTCATCGATCCAGTATTTCTAAAATTGGCTTTCGACCTGGTTCCTTCGAAAACAATGGATAAAGTAGAGCTGTTATCAAAACAAGGTGCGTTAGTACTTTTACTTAATGCAACAAAAAAATCAATATCTGTTTTAGTTCCGTCAATAGATAATAAAAAATTATTGATTCCCTTATTAAAGTCCATAAACCCTGTAGAAACCTTTACTTCTTTTGTATATGGGTCAATTGTTTTTTTAACAACACAATCCTGTGCAATGGAAACTATGGGTAGAATTAAAAGTATACAAAGGAATTTTTTCATTGAATTCATAGCATTAAAAATAACCAAAATCTATACAAGCTCATTTAACTGAACGTTAAAAAATTATTTTACTCAATAGAAAAATAAGCAAGTACGCTACGCTTGTATCTAATCTGAATTACCATACTAGTTTTTTACATTTACCGTAATACTGGTTGAAAGTTTATCGCCATATGACCGATGCAATGCATCAGCATATTGAAGTCTTAATGTATGCTTTCCCGGCTTAAGAGTCAATTCAGTTTCTTTTTGTGCATTACCAAAATGTAAATGAACAGAATCCTTTGGAACTACTTCACTATGAGGAAATGCTGCTGCCTGATCGATCAGTATATGATGATGTCCCGAGCCGGCTTTGATAATTCCATTAGCCGTATCAACACGCATGTTTTCAGTACCCATCACAACCAAAAAAGTTGGGCTTACAGTCTGTCCGTCTTTCAGGTTAACAAAAAACACTTTTGCATTTTCCGGAATTTCAGGGACAGGCGTAATTTTTGTACCGGCTGCCATATTTTGATGATCATCCTGGTTCATTGAATCATTCATTGCATTGGCAGATGATTCATTACCTGCATTATTACAAGCCATTAAAGAGGCAATTAAAAAAACAGAAACTAGCTTATTAACTAACATAAAAATTGATTTAAGAATTGAAATATTGAATAAAAATAGGAATTTAAGCATTTATCAATTAACCCCGCCTGATAAGTTTACATTCAATTTATAAAATTGAGCATTAAAACATAATTTATGAAAAATAAAAAAGGGATAATTGATTGAGTTGCTTTACAAAATCTCTTCCAGCTCCAGTCTTTAACCACTTTTCATAATCCATAGCATCTGATTTAATAATGAACTCTTTTTTATAAATGAGTTCCCAGGGTCGATACTTTGAAGTCCAATCTTTACCAAGTTGATTATGTGACAAAATTCTTTGTGTAAGGTTTGTTGTAAACCCTGTATAGTGCTTTTGAGTACTCTGGGAATATAATATGTAAACAATGTATAGCATATGAATAAACCTATATAAAAGAAAAGCCCTGATTTCGCAGGGCTTTGTATCGGGGAGCAGACTTGAACTGCCGACCTTCGGGTTATGAATCCGATGCTCTAACCAGCTGAGCTACCCCGACATGTTACAAATTTTTTCAACTATTATTTTAAACTCCAACATTCTGCCGTCTGCCGCGGCGGATATGAATCCGATGCTCAAACCATCCGCCGTGGTGGATACCCCGACATTCGTTTTGTTTTTCCATCATCAAACCTGTTTCCATTTTTGATGGGTTGCAAAAGTAAATGTTTTCGGCATTTGTTCCTTAATAATTCAGCAAAATTTGTAATTGAATAGCAAGTTTCTTTGCATTCGGCAACATTGCATACTCTAAACCTGTGTTTAATGGCACTGCGGGTAAATTCATGGCTCCCAATACTTCAACCGGCGCATCAAGCTTTTGAAAACAATTTTTTGATATACGTCCTGCCAATGCTTCGGCAAAAGAGTTGTTTTGCTGTTCTTCAGTTAATACCAAACATTTTCCATGTCTTTTTACAGTTTCAAAAACCAATTCTTCATCTAATGGATACAATGTTCTCAAATCGATTATCTCAATTCGTCCTTCAAATTGTTTTGCTGCAGCCATGGCCCAATAAACACCCATGCCATAGGTTATAATACAGCAACTTCCACCCTCTTCAATTTTATCAATATCTGCACGTAACACAATATTTCCTTTTCCAAAGGGCAATATATAATCACGTGAAGGTTCGAAAGATCTTGCATCTTCTGTTCCGGGAACTTTGCTCCAATACAATCCTTTGTGTTCCAGCATCACCACAGGGTTTGGATCATAGTATGCGGCTTTCATCAAACCTTTCATATCGGCTGCATTGGATGGATAAGCAACTTTAATTCCTTTAATGGAAAGTAAGGTTGTTTCAATACTACCACTATGATAAGGTCCGCCACCACCATATGCACCTATCGGTACACGGATGATGGTTGACACCGGAAATTTGCCGCAAGTCAGATAACATGATTTTGATATTTCGGATGCCAGTTGATTAAATCCAGGATAAATATAATCTGCAAACTGAACTTCCACAATTGGCTTTACACCCAAAGAACTTAGTCCAACAGTAGAACCAATTATATATGCTTCCTGAATAGCGGTATTAAAAACCCGGTGTTCACCAAATTGTTCAGCCAATGTTGCTGCTTCCCTGAAAACACCACCCAGTCTAACTCCTACATCCTGTCCGAAAAAGATACAGGCTTCATTGTCTTCCATGATTTCACGTATTGCAAATAAAGCTGCATCAACCATCATGATTTTCTCTTTTCGCAATGGACTTCTTTCACCCTGCTCTTCGGTTATTAAAGTTTCTGCAAAAACATGTTCACTTACTTTTTCCGGATCAGGTTCCGGAGCATCTACTGCTTTTTGAAACTGAAGTGGAATTTCTGTCGCAATATCTTTTTCAATTTTTTCAATTTCTTCTTCACTGATACCTTTCTGCAATAAAAGGTTTCTGAGTTTTGGTAATGGATCTTTATTAAAATGATCCTTCAAATCTTCTTGAGAACGATAAAACTCTTTTCGAACACCGCTGGTATGATGGTTTAATAAAACCGTACTGGCATGAACCAACCAGGGTCGTTGATTATTACGCACATCGTCAATAACTGTCCCCATTACTTCAAAACACTTTTCAAAATCTGTCCCATCGACCCGAATTTTATTTAGTCCTTTGAAACCATCTGCATATTCAAATGCATCCATTGCCCGGGTTTCATTTCCAGTTGCACTTATACCCCAATCATTATCCTGTACTAAATAAATAATAGGTAATTGTTTTAATACGGCAAATTGAAATGCTTCACTGACTTCGCCTTCCGTAACACTGCCATCACCAAATGAACAAATTACAACAGGCAATTCTCCTTGTTCTCCTTTTTTCAATAATGCAGATCCAATTTTTTCCAGATACTGAACAGCTTGTGCTACACCGGTAGTTGGTATAGCTTGCATTCCAGTTGCACTGCTTTGATGGATAATAGTTGGCCTATCCTCTTTTTTTGAATTTGGATGTGAATAGTATGATCTTCCACCGCTAAACGGATCATCTGCTTTAGTCAATAATTGTAACATCAATTCGTATGGAGAAAAACCAAGTCCCAATAAAATACTTTCATCCCGATAATACGGACTAATATGATCGTGAGCTTTCAGATGAAAAGCAGTGGCTAGTTGAATGGCTTCGTGTCCCCGAGATGTAGAGTGTACATACTTACAAATTGCCCTGTTAGATTCATATGTTTCCGACATGATCTTTACAGAGTACATCAACCGGTATGCTTTTATAAATATCTCTTGATCAATCATGATGAATTAATATGAACGCAACAAAAATAAGGATTGCTATTTTAGTTCTGCTAAAGAAAAAGCCATGTGCTGAGGCGCATGGCTTTTATACAATTATTTTTCAGAAACATGTCATTTATTTTACTTCCAACTCCAACAATGAATCGTCTTCAATAAACGCTTCTATTTCATCGCAAACAACTAATTCGCCTACCCCAGCCGGTGTTCCCGTAAATATAAGATCCCCAATATTAATAGAAAAGAAGTTGGAAATATGGGCAATTATCTGATCGAAATTATGCAACATCAAACCAGAGTTTCCTTGTTGTACCAGTTCTTTATTTTTATACAAACAGAAATTAATGTCTTTCTTGTTTTTGAAATTAGTTACCGGAATCCATTTGCCAATAGCTGCTGAATTATCCCATGCTTTGGCTTTTTCCCAAGGCAATCCTTTTTTCTTTAAATCGTCCTGAATATCACGGGCAGTAAAATCGATACCTGTAGTAATGGCATCATAATATTTACTGGCAAATTTCTCCTGAATATATTTACCATTTTTAGAAATTCGCAGGACCAATTCACATTCATAATGCAATTCATTGGTGAACTCTGGATAATAAAAAGGAGCATGAGGTTGTAACAATGCGCTTTTCGGTTTCATAAAAATAACCGGTTCATCAGGAATTTCATTTCCTAATTCTTTTACATGTGCAACATAATTGCGACCAACACAGAAAATCTTCATAACAGCCAAGTTTAATTCAAATAGTTCGGATTGAATAAAATCTCCATTTTATTCTTTGGTTTAATCAGTCATTCAAGTGATGGGAGGATTTTAAATAGATAGCAGCGCTGCAAAATAAGTAATCGTACGCATATCTCATAACAAAAATTCCTTATTATTTACTTCATTCATTGCGGCGGTTATTCCCTGAAATGCAAATGTTTGTATAGCTGCCACGGATGATTCAATTTTTAATTGAGCAACTGGCACTTCATCCTTCTTCCATTTGCTTAAAACGTACTCAGCTTGCATGCCTTTTGGAAATGAGTTTCCAATACCAAAACGAAGCCGTGGATATGCACTAGTCAATAATGTCTCCTCAATACTTTTTAATCCGTTATGCCCACCTGCACTACCTGTTGGTCGTATCCGAAGTTTGGATATTGGTATAGAAAGCTCATCTACTATTACCAACATATTCTCTAATGGAATATTTGCTTTATCGAGCCAGTATTTTACTGCTTTCCCACTCAGATTCATATATGTTGTAGGACAAATACAAACAAATGTTTTTCCTTTAATTTTTATTTCAGCATGATAAGCCAATCGATCGACTGAAAATGCGCCTCCATGTTTTAAAACAAATGCAAAAACCACATCGAAACCAATATTGTGTCGTGTGTCTGCATATTCATCTCCTATATTACCAAGTCCTACAATCAGGTATTTATTCATTATTTTTTCTGTTCATGAAATTATGCTGATAAATCCAATTTTTAAAAATAACCCTTTCCAATTATGATTGAAAATACGCCTCAAAACAAACATAAAAAAAACCCTTGCTTACAAGGGTTTTAAAATTTTGATGATCATAGATTTTATGCTTCTGCTTCAGTAGTTGCAGTCTTTGCTGCTTCATCTTCAACAACAGCACCAGCTTCCCCGGTTTTTAATGCTCTTGTAACAACTACAGAAACAATAGGAATACGGGGAGAGTTCATGATTTCCATGTTCTCTGCAATAACGTCTGAAACCCGAATGTTTCCACCGATTGCAAGCTTTTCAATACTTACCACTATCTTTTCTTTTAGGTCTTTTGGAAGTGTTTTAACCTTTAGAGCCTTCATTTTGGTAACCAGACGGCCACCATTTTTAACGCCAATTGAAGTACCCTCGTAACTTAAAGGAATATTAGCTACAATTTTTTTACCTTCTACCAATTCCAACAAATCGATGTGAATCAACTTGTCACTTACTTTGTCAAATTGAAGATCTTTCAAAATGCACTTGTAAGATGTACCATCCAATACAATTTCTGCAATGTAGAAATTTGGTGTGTACACAATTGCTTTGATGTCTGCTGCAGTAACTGCAAAGCTGATTTCCTTAGCACCCCCGTAAATTACACCAGGCACCATGTCCTGAGAGCGAAGATGGCGGGTTGCTGTTTTGCCAGTTTCGGTCCTCAGTTGTCCTTCGATCGTAATTGTTTTCATTTTTATGTTTGTTTATTGTTTACTAAATCATCTATCTCTCCGCTGCGAATGAATAAATAAGCTGGTGATACTTTTGTTTTCATGTGCATTCCTTATTGCCACTGCAAAAAGTTCGGCAACCGAAAGAATCTTAATCTTTTTACTTTCTTTTCTTAACGGTATCGTATCACAAACCACCAATTCTTCTAAAACACTTGCTTCAATATTTTCGTACGCATTGCCACTTAAAACCGGATGAGTGATCAAAGCTCTTACACTTTTTGCACCTTTTTCTTTTAACAAAGAGGCACTTTTTGCCAAAGTTCCACCGGTATCGCAAATGTCATCTATGATTACGATATCTTTTCCTGTCACATCTCCTATTACCACCATGCTGGCTATCTCATTTGCACGTTTACGGTGCTTATCACAAATCACCATTTCTGCCTGAAAATAACTGGCTATTTCCCTTATCCGATTGGTTGCTCCCACATCGGGGGCGGCAAAGGTAAGTCTTTCTAAATTTAAATTTTCTATATAAGGAATAAAAACTGCCGAACTATCCAGATGATCCACAGGGATATCGAAAAATCCTTGAATTTGAGGGGCATGCAGGTCCATGGTTATAACCCGGTCCGCTCCTGCAGCAGTTAACATATTAGCAACTAATTTACTGCCAATGGCTACTCGTGGCCGGTCTTTTCGGTCCTGCCGTGCATAACCATAATATGGCAAAACGGCGATGATTTTTTCAGCAGATGCTCTTTTTGCTGCATCAATCATTAGTAAAAGCTCCATTAGATTATCGCTTGGAGCAAATGTGCTCTGAATTAGAAATACATAATTACCCCGGATACTTTCCATGAAAATAGGCTGAATTTCGCCATCACTGAATTTCTGTAAATTGATTCGGCCAATGGGCAGTCCATATTTCTGACAGATTTGTTTGGCTAACTCTTGTGATCCGGTTCCGGAAAAGATTTTGACTGAAGGTTGCATAGTTGAAAAATCTGCCGCGAAGATATTAATATCGCCAACGCATTCCTATCTTAAATGAAAAAATATTCATTTTCCCTTTCAATTAATTATTATTAAACAACCATTTAGTGTCAATTAAATTATTTTATATTAAAAAATTGACTAATTCAGATAATATTTCTAACCTTGTTTCATGCAAGAACCTAAATACTCTATTAAGCAATGGGCCATAGATGACAGGCCCAGGGAAAAGCTCCTTCAAAAAGGTCCTTTTTCTTTAAGCGATTCCGAATTGCTTGCCATCCTTATTAACAATGGTAATAAAGAAAAAAGTGCAGTAGAATTAGCCAAAGAAATTTTGAAACTGGGACAGAATAACCTTGGTGAGTTGGGAAAATTAAGTGTTGAAAACCTGATGACTATTAAAGGGATTGGTGAAGCCAAAGCTATAACCATTGCCGCGGCATTGGAATTGGGCAGAAGAAGACAATCGAATAATTCACTTGAAAAGCCAATTGTTAGCAACAGTAAAGACATTGCTAATTTTTTACAGGCAAAATTCAAGGACCAACTGATTGAATATTTTGCGGTTGTATATTTAAATCAATCCAATAAAATAAATCATTTTGAAATTATCAGCCAGGGAGGTATAACCGGTACTGTTGCTGATCCAAGAATTATTTTAAAAATTGCTTTGGAAAAAAATGCAGTTAGTCTGATCTTAAGTCATAATCATCCTTCCGGAAGTTTAAAACCAAGCCAGGCTGATAAGGATCTTACCCAAAAAATAAAAGAAGCTGCAAAGCTTCTTGATATTAAAGTAATCGATCACTTAATTGTGAGTGATGAAGGATATTTCAGTTTTGCAGATGATGGAATTCTTTAATTTTATAAATTCGGAAAATAATTTCACAAAATAAATTATGCCTGTGCTGTTGGTCCACCAAAATTCATGGGTATCTGAACTTCTTC
>JAYWCV010000199.1:0-6130 GCA_043780275.1 Chitinophagaceae bacterium | reverse complement strand
CATTATAATAATATTGAAGAACTACCTGCCCATTTTTTTAATGAGCTGAGACATTTTTTTGAAGAATATAAAAAGCTTGAAAAGAAAACGGTTGTAGTGGAAGAGTTTGGTGATAAAACCAAAGCCCTTTCCATTATTACAGATGCTATTAATTTCTATGATGAAACTTTTAAAAAATAAAATATGACAATACAATACATCGGAACGATACTTCTGATTGGCTTATTTGCCGGAACGCTGAGCGGACTGGTTGGCATTGGAGGTGGTGTAGTTTTAGTACCTGCATTGGTTTATTTTTTACATTTTACACAACATCAGGCACAGGGTACATCCCTGGGTGTACTCGCATTTCCTGTAGTGATCCTTGCTTTTTTATCCTACTATTATAACAGTAAAAAAATTGGCCCTCCCATCGATTTTAAAATTATTGCTTTTCTTGCTGCTGGTTTTGTTATTGGGGGATTAATTGGCAGTAATATCGCCATAAGAATTGAAGTAAAAACATTGAAAAAAATATTTTCCGTACTGCTTTTCTATACCGGTATCAAAATGATGAGCTGGGACTCGATGCTATTAAAATGGATCAAAGGATTATTTTCTTAATGAAATTTTTATCCTCAACTACTACTCTTCATTTATGAAAAAAAGGAAAGAACGGCATCTTATCAATACAGCATTCATTATTTATCATTTGTGCGTATAAACCAGTACCAATATATAACCGACCAGGAATTGATTGTTCTTTTTAAAAAAGATGAAGACAATAAATGGTTGGGGGTATTATTAGAGCGTTATACCATGCTTTTATTAGGTGTTGGCATGAAGTATTTACAGAATGAGGAAGAGGCGAAAGATGTGGTACAACAGGTTTTTTTAAAGGCATTGGAAGAAATACCCAGGTATGAAATCAGTTTTTTCAAATCCTGGATTTATATGGTTGCAAAGAACCATTGCCTGATGAAACTAAGAAGCCAAAAAAGAAAACAGCACATCGGGTTTGCTGATCACCATGAATCAATATCCGATGCCGGGAAGGAAATAGAAACACTGCAAATCGAGGATCTTAATTTTGAATTGATGGAAGAATCCATGAATGAATTAAGTATTGAACAAAAACAATGTATCGAGTATTTTTATCTGCAAAAGAAAACCTACCAGGAAACAGCTGAAATGCTGGGGTTCAGTATGATGCAGGTTAAAAGTTTTATCCAGAATGGAAAAAGAAATCTCCGCATCAGCATTGAAAAAAAACTAAAAAATGAAGTACCCAAATAAGTGAACAAAAACATGTCAGAAAATTACAAAGACATATTGACCAATTTATCTACCGATATCGATCAGGAAACATTATTGCTGTACCTGCAGGGAAAATTGAATGCCGAACAAAAACTGGAAGTGGAGAAACATTTGATTGACAATGAGTTTTCGGATGATGCATTGGAAGGTTTAAAATTACTGGACGATCAGAAAATCAGCTTCCTGGTTAATCAGATCAATTATGACCTGAAACGAAAACTGAAAAAGAAAAAACGGTTCAGCGACAAATTAAAAATGAAGGACCAACCCTGGCTCTATATTTCTATGCTAATCTTCCTTATACTCATCGTCATCAGTTATTTAGTTATTCATCGTATGACGAATCAGTAAAGCAAGTTTTATGGCTGTCTTCTCAAAAAGTCGTAACTTATTAAAATCATATTTTTTCTAATCAAAATTTTTGAACCATGGCAACATTTCAAAATATGGAGAAATGGAGTTTGACGCATAACCCCCGCTGGTTGGTTTTAATTCGAATAACATTAGGTTTCAGTCTTCTTTTAAAAGGCATTTTATTTATCAGTAATACAGCTGATCTGGAAACCATCATCGAAGGAAGTGCTTTAATAAATTCATCTAACTGGTTGGCTTTTATAATTACCTGGGTTCATCTTTTTGGAGGATTTCTCATCATCATTGGCTTATTTACCCGGTGGGTTGTTTTAATACAGATACCTATCCTGTTGGGTGCTATATTTTTTGTGAACGCACCTAAAGGCGTATTTGCGGGAGACTCCGAACTCGGATTTTCAATTATCGTATTATTGTTGCTTCTATTGTTTTTTGCTGAAGGTGGCGGACATTATTCGCTTGACCGTTATTTACAAAAACATCCTAAGTAAATTATCCTTCGTAAATAACACCCGATGTAGGCGTTTCGTGTAATTCTATTTTTGCTAAAGCAGGTACCAATGGTTTGATATGGTCCCATATCCAGATGGCAATATGTTCGCAGGTTGGATTTTCCAGTCCCACAATATTATTCAGGACCGTATGGTCAATTTTTTCAATAACCGGTTTGATTATTTTTTTTAATTCTGCAAAATCCATCACCCATCCAATTACAGGATCAGGTTTCCCATCAATCCACACACGCAAACGATAAGTATGACCATGCATTTCTTTGCATTTATGACCAACCGGAACATTCGGCAAAAAATGGGCTGAATCGAACGTAAATTCCTTGAAAATTAACATGTGATATCTATGAGTTAGCCGCAAAAGTACGACGAACAATGCATTCCTGAAAAATCTGATTAACTTATAGTTTCATACAACAGAATTTATGAGATAATATATTTATACGTTTTCCCAGGTATTTTTTGCAAATTCTTCCAAAGAAGGATCTCTTGCTCCCATCAATAACAACACACAATTATCTGTAAAATGTGGACGAACCGTTGTTAGAAAATCATTCCGATTATCAACAAAAAATGCTTGACCCCCTTTTTCTTTTATTTCATTAATCAAATCGGCAGAAGAAATATTTTTTTCTGCTGTTCCCCCCGCATAAAATATTTCACTCATCCAGATTTCATCCTGTGGACGAAGAGAACGGGATATTTCTTCAACAAAATCATTTTTCAAAAATCGGGTAGGTCCATAACCATGTGGTTGAAACCAGGCTATTACTTTGTCAGCCACCGGTTGACAGGCTTTGATAGAAGCAGCACATTTTACCGGGTTATGTGCATAATCATCAATTACAGTCACCCCATTTTTTACCCCCAATACCTGGTGCCTTCTGTAAATGCCTTCGTAATTTTTTAAGGCTTCTGCGCAAATTGATAATGAAATACCCAATTGATTGGCAATAGCCACAGCGGCCAATGCATTTTCCATATTATGTTTCCCAACCGTATTCAACTCAAAATTCACATTCTCTATATTGAATGAAATTGTCAGTCCATCCTGATGAAAATTTTCTGCAACAGTTCCTGCATCCGTTGAATTGTTTACAGAAAAATCATTTTTTACATTCTCCGAAAATTTTGCTGCTTGACTATTTGATTGATTGACCACAAATAAACGGCTGCAATTATTTTTAAAAATCTGAAAAATCTGCATCAGCTCATCCAACTCTTTATGATCTTTTTCTACATTTAATAATAAACCTACTTCAGGTTTATAATGAACGATGGATCCATCACTTTCATCGGCTTCAATCACCAACCACTCTCCTTTCCCCACTTTAGCATTACCAATTTTACCTTCTTTGATGATACTTACCAAACCTGCACCGCTGATGATACTGGGTTGCATGCCTGCTATCTCCAATATCTCGTACAGCATAGCACTGGTTGTGCTTTTACCCGACGTACCTGCAACAGCAATTGTTCGTTTTGTGTTTGCAATCAGCGCAAGTAATTCCGATCTTTTAATGACAGGAATATTGAATTGTTTAGCTTGTTGCACTTCGGGTACAGTATCCTCAATAGCTGCAGAAACGATCACCAGATCCATATCTGCAGTCAATCCTTCACCATTTTGTAAAAAACATTGAATGCCTTCCGCTTCCAGTTTTTCTTTCGTCTCATTTTTTATTCCGGGCCTAAAATACCTGTCGCTACCAGATACAATCTTTCCAGTACCTGCCAAAAATTGTGCAAGGGCACTCATACCGGTTCCGGCTATACCAATAAAAAATATTTTATTTATTCTATTCAAATCATTGACCATGAAAAGCATTTACACAAATAAAAGAAAATTAGATTGAATTGAATTTATAAAAATAGCCTGAGCAAATTGCTAAAACAATCTACTCAGGCTATAAAAATATCAATTGCAAAAAATGATACTTACTTCGCTTCCGGAGGAAGAACGGCTGGAACTAGGTTACTAATTGGTTTTATGGTTTTAATATAAGCAAATATGGCCTTCACTTCATCATCCGAAAAATTCTTGAATTGCTCCCATGGCATTGGAGGTAATAGGGTTCTGCCTCCTTCAAGTCCTTTGTATTTTCCTTCTTTTAATGCACGGATGAATTGCTCTTCTTTCCAGTTCCCGGTGCCTGTTTCATCGGGTGTTAGATTAGCTGCATAAGAAACGCCCCATGGGCCTACCCACTCAGTTAGATCCTGAGTTACGACCAATCCTTTTTGTTGCATTTCTTTTCTATTTACATCAATGGAAGGATTACCAGCAGGACGTCCGGAAAGAAATAAAGCATCATCAGGTACAGGTCCATGATCGGTCATTTTTTTGGGGGTATGACAATCAGTACAACCCGAGATAGCCACTAAATGTTCGCCCCATTTAACCTGTGTGTCATAACCGCCGTTTGTAAATGATTCTGGTTTATTATCAGTACTTACAGTTCCGGAACATTTGGTAAACAGCATGATTACTACAATAAGGAAAGGAATCGTTGTTAAAAGAATCTTCTTCATAAATGTGGTTTAAGTTTTAAAAATTAAATTACAGAGTACAAAACCAAAAAAAGAATGTTTACGAAGAGTGCGGATTTTTTTGGTACATATAAACGTTAGACCAAACTTATATATATTTTTTATATATACAAAAAATAAAAATCCCGCTTTATGAGCAGGATTTTAAATAATGTACAACCATCTTATCGCCGGTATAAAATTTTCCCGCCTACGATTGTCATCAGCACATTGGTTTGAGGAATTTCCTCTTCTTTACAGCTTAACAAATTATTGGAAAGCATGACTATATCAGCCAGTTTACCCACTTTGATAGATCCCCTGTCTTTTTCCTGGAACATGGCAAATGCATTAGCCAAGGTATACGAATAAATTCCTTGCTCCCTGGTCATTTTTTGATCGGGATAAAAAACAGATCCGTCTTTTAATTTACGGGTAACGGAAGAATAATAAGATGCCAGTGGATCTACATCCTCAACAGGCACATCGGTTCCATTATTTACCAGAACGCCGGCTTTTAAAAATGATTGCCAGACATATGCACCTTCCTCAGATCTTTTATCTCCCAATCTTTTGGGTACAAACGGGGCATCACTGGTACAATGTATTCCCTGCATGGAAGCAATGATATTCCATTCCTTAAATCTAGGAATTTCCACCGGATTTATATGTTGTGCATGTTCCACCCTCCATCGGTGATCTTTATTTTTATCCTTACTGATCTGTTCCGAAAAAATATTGATGGTTTCCCTATTAGCCCTGTCTCCAATGGCATGTACGCATAGTTGCAGATTTTTCTCCCATGCAAATTCAGCGATCTTTCTCAATGAATCTTCGGGGAAAATATTTTGACCCAAAAAATTATGCCTGTCTGAATAAGGTTCTAATAACCACGCACCATATGAACCTAATGCACCATCGAGTGAAACTTTAATGGCTTTTACTGTTAAATGTTTATTGCCTTCGTCAATAATAGGAAAAACATTTGCATGATCTCTTAAATCGCTGTTTGATGCACGGACCATTAGCCAATGTCGCAATTTTAATTTAGCGGTTTGAGCCAACTCCAACATCCAGCTTACCTGTTGAAATGAAGAACCGGCATCTACAAAAGATGTAACTCCCTTTTTTAAACATTCTTCTTCGGCCAGTGCAATACTTTTTTGCCAGTTTGTTTTTCGTTCCTCCAGGTTCTGCTTATCGATATACGCTCCATAAACCGTTCCAACCAAACCCATGGCAGTTTCTTCCAGCACACCTACTATTTTACCTTCTTTGTCTTTAACTATACTTCCGCCTGATGGATCGGCTGTTGTGCTGGTTATTCCTGCCAATTCAATGGCTTTTGCATTTACATAGGTTGAATGACCGCTGGCGTGAGAAAGTATGACCGGGTTTTCTGGTGAAACTGCATTCAATGAATC
>JAYWCV010000198.1:0-17079 GCA_043780275.1 Chitinophagaceae bacterium | reverse complement strand
AGGTACATCATGTGTCTTATCGCGATGCTGTCACCGTGAGGTGTTTCTACAACAACCGGACGTTTTTTAATGGCTCCAACGGCAAGTATTGCTACCTGTGGCTGATTGATGATGGGTGTACCCATCAGGCTTCCAAAGCTGCCAACATTTGTCATGGTAAATGTTCCACCTTGTGTATCATCGGCTTTCAGTTTATTATTGCGGGCATTGTCAGCCAGCGTATTTACCTGTTTGGATAAACCAACGAGATTAAACTGATCTGCATTTTTTATTACAGGAACAATTAAATTGCCGGATGGTAAAGCCGTAGCCATACCAATATTGATGTCTTTTTTGATGATGATAGTAGTACCATCCAAAGAGCTGTTAATCAGGGGGAATTTTTTAATACATTTTACAATTGCTTCAATAAACAAAGGTGTAAAAGTGATCTTTGTATTCTCTCTTTTCTGAAAATCATTTTTTACTTTATTGCGCCACAAAACCATGTTAGTAACATCAGCTTCTGTAAAACTGGTAACGTGCGGACTGGTGTGTTTACTTCTCACCATATGGTCAGCAATCAGCCTGCGCATCCGATCCATTTCCATGATCTCTACATTGCCGGAATGTTGAGTAACTATTGGTTGTGCTTCTGTTTTAGAAAGCTGATTTGATATCTGTTCCTGAGGAATTGGTTTTGTTTGCGGTTGAACTGTTCTGCCGGCTTTTTTATCGGCAACATACTGTAGTATATCTTTTTTGGTTACCCTGTCTTCATTTCCTGTTCCAGAAATAGTTTCCAGTTCTGATAAATTGACTCCTTCATTAGCTGCAATATTCAATACCAATGGGGAATAAAACCGATTACTATTAGTATTGACCTTTTTGAAATTGGATGAAACAACAGATGCTTCAGTCTCTTCCGTGATTTCTATATTATTGGGTGTTACTGCTGTGGCAGAAACAGGTGTAGCTGCCGTTTGTACTGCTTCATTAGCGGAAGTTTTTATACGGGCAATGACTGCTCCAACAGGAACTACGTCATCCACATTAAATAAAAGTTCTTCAATAACACCATCCGTTGTTGATGGAACTTCGCTATCTACTTTGTCGGTTGCAATTTCCAATAAGGTTTCATCCATATTGATGGTATCGCCCGGATTCTTCAACCATTTCAAAATAATTGCTTCGGTTATACTTTCGCCCAGCTTAGGCATTAACAGATCAACAATAGCCATATGAATAATTGAAATATTTTGTGATTATTAGTTTCTGATCGGGTCGTTTTCTTTGATACGCTGTTTTCTTTCATTACTGCTGATAGATAAACGGAACATGAAATAAAAAAAATATCCCAATCGGTCTCAAAGGTAAAGTTTTCCGATTAATCCTGCATCCTTCATTCTTCCATGATGAATTTACGCAACATGTTCATGGCTGTATATGCCGTCATTTCAATATTTCGGGTTCTATCGAATCTGAAATGATATTTTTTTATGACTGTTTTTTCTTTGTTTCCAACCCCAATCCAAACAGTGCCAACCGGTTTATTATCAGTAGCACCTGTTGGACCCATGATACCTGAAGTAGCCATAGCATAATCCGTATTCATTTTATCCAAAGCACCAGACAGCATTTCTTTGACTGTTTCTTCGCTAACTGCACCTGTTTCTTGTAAGGTTTTTGATTGAACCTGCAGGATATTTTCTTTCATTTCATCTGCATAACTAACAACCGAACCCTTAAAATATGCGGAAGAACCGGAAATGGACGTCAGCAAATGAGCAATATAACCTCCCGTGCAGCTTTCTGCAGTGGCTACCGTTTTTTCTTTTTCTTTCAACATTTCTCCCAGCACTATTTCCAAACTATCATAGGAGTCTGATACCAGGATGTCATCTACTAATTGTTTTAAACGGGTAAAATGTTTTTCAAGTTCAGCTTTTAACGTTGACTTTTCAATACCCGTCGTGGTTAAACGAAGCCTGACCATGCCGTAATTGGGTAAGTACGCCAGTTTGATATGAACCGGTAAAGAAGCTTCAAAATCAATTAATCGTTCGGCAATAAATGATTCACCCATTCCTGCCGTAAAAGCAGTACGATGAATAATGTAGGGCAACTCGAAATGATTGGGAAGTTGGACAATAATATAATCCGTCATGATCCCTTTCATTTCATAAGGTACACCGGGTAATGAAATGAAAATAGTCTCATTTTTCTCGAACCACATGCCGGGTGCAGACCCGTGATTATTTGGTATCACCTTGCACACATCGGGTACCTCTGCTTGTTTGAGGTTTCTTTCCAATAAGGGCCTATTTAATTTTGTAAAAATATCTTTAATAAATGTAAGGCTAGGTTCATGTACAATCATTTTGCCGCCAAAATATGCACATAATAAATCTTTAGTGATATCATCATTCGTCGGGCCTAATCCACCTGTGATGAAAATAATATCAGCTTCTTTACTTTCTGCATCCAGCGTCTGCCATATATCATCCCATACATCTCCAACAGCCACTCTTCTTCTTACCCAGATGCCAATTTTATTCAATTCCTGAGCCATCCATGCACTATTGGTATCAATGGTTTGTCCAATCAATAGTTCATCACCAATCGTAATAATGCTTGCATTGATCCTGCTTTTTTTCATCAAGTAAAAGGCATTTAAACGAAATGAATTAATTTGACCGCAAAGTAATACCCTGCACACAATGAAAAAAGTTTCATTTATCATTTTAATGGATAATTTGGTTTTATCACTGCTGTTTTGTTTTTTGCCCTTTGTTTTAGAGGCACAAACGGTTTTACAGAAATTACAAAATGCCTATGAACAATTTGAAAAGGATCCGCAACTTAGCCATGCCATCAGTTCATTATATATCATCGATGCAAAAAACGGGCAGGTTGTTTTTGATAAAAATTCACTGATCGGATTGGCTCCGGCTTCTACACAAAAAGTAATAACCAGTGTTACGGCATTTGAACTTCTTGGGAAAGATTATCAGTATAAAACCACCATGAATTTTGAAGGCGAAATAATAAATGAAATACTGCATGGGAACATCATCATCCATGGCAGTGGCGATCCTACCTTGGGCAGTTGGCGATGGGATGCTACAGGAGAAGAAAAAATAATGGAAAGATTAATTTTTGCAATTAAAAAAAAGGGGATCAAAAAAATAAATGGGTCCATTATTTTATATTCGGATAAATGGGAAAAACAAACCGAACCGGATGCTTGGATATGGCAGGACATGGGGAATTATTATGGTGCCAGTTCATCGGGTTTAAACTGGCGGGAAAATCAGTTTGATATTTATTTAAAATCGGGCAGTAAAATAGGTGACCCGGTAGAAATTGCAGGAACCAAACCGGAGGTTTTATATCATACCAAACTGGTATCCGATCTTCATTCAGCAGCTGCTGGTACCGGCGACAATGCCTATGTTTATCTGCTGCCGGGAGTAATCAGGGGAACTATTCCGGTGAACGAAAAAAGATTTTCTATTTCGGGTGCTATGTTTTATGCAAAGGATGAATTTGTTTCTACATTAAAAAATAGTTTAGCAAAAAATGGAATTGTAATTGAAAATCAAGCTATCAAATCCACGTATTCAAAATCCATTATCATTCATACCGAAGTATCTCCACCACTCGATTCAATCATTTATTGGTTCAATAAGAAAAGCATCAACCTGTATGGCGAAGCATTGCTGAAAACAATGGCTTTCGAAAAATCCGGTTTCGGTTCTTATTCAAAAGCCGTAGGGCTTATTCAACAATTCTGGCAGAAAAGAGGCATTGACAAGACCGCTTTAAATATTTTCGATGGATCGGGACTATCACCAATGAACAGGGTAACCACACATGCACAGGTAGAGGTTTTAAACTATGCAAAAAAGCAGGCCTGGTTTCCATTGTTGATCAATTCTTTTCCGGAAAATAATGGCATGAAAATGAAAAGCGGAACGATCCGGAATGTAAAAGGATATACCGGTTACCATATTGCCAAAGATGGCAACGAATACATTTTTTCTTTCCTTGTAAACAATTATAATGGGTCCTCTTCTGCTATAGTTCAGAAAATGTTTAAACTACTCGATATTTTAAAATAAGTTAAACATTACTTTTATTTCAGAAACTATCCATTAACTTCCTCTTTCATTTTTAAATCAAAATTTATGCAAGAACAAAATTTTAAAAACCATGCACGGTATGTAACCGGTTGGCATTTTATTACTCCAATAGTATTATTGGCTGTATTAATAGGAAGTATAAGAAACCTGATTTATTCGGATAGCAGTAATCTCTATTCTGCATCATTAGTAGTGGCTATTTCAGCAATATTATGGTTGATTTGGTTTTACGAAAGATTATTCGCATTAAAAGCGCAGGACAGAGCTATCTGTGCCGAAGAAAATTTCCGTCATTATTTATTAACTGGTAAACCATTGGATAGTCGTTTAACAAGAAGACAAATTATTGGATTACGATTTGCATCTGATACAGAATTTCCGGCATTGGCTGCAAAATCGGCTGAAGAAGGAACCAAAGAAATTGACATTAAAAAATCAATTACCAATTGGAAAGCGGATAACTACCGGGCTTAGTTAAAAAATGGGAGAGGGAATTTATACATAAAAGGAATCAGAAAACAGGCCATCCAGATAAGCAGTAAAATAGTCTTATACAAAATGCCTGCATCCATGATCAGGGTTTGCTGCAAGACAGATTGCATGACCTCCACAATTTTATCTTCCTTTTCGTCAATAACAAATGCTGAAGCAGAAGGGATATCTTTCAAATCGGGATGGTGCTTAATCAATGCTGCTCTGATTTTCCAATAATCATTATCACTGATTGCATCATAACTGGTTTCCAGGTTTATTCCTTCTGCTTCTATTTTTTCTATGATCTTTTCGTATCTAAAATTCCCCCACATTTTGTATAGCATAAATGCCGGAAATAACAGTAATGGTAAAAAATGAAAGTTGATTGCAAACCAGGAAAATAAAATCACTGAAAGAAGAAAAAATATTTTTCCTAGCCGGTCATGATCATTCATGAAAACCCTGTTTAGCAATTGACCACCATCCATTGGATAAATAGGTAAGAGGTTAAATAAATTTAATAAAATCAGCATCCAGGATATTTGTTCAAGAAAAAAAAACTGGTTTTTAGTTGCAATAAAATATAAAAGAATTCCTAATACAATTCCGGGTAATGGACCTGCCATTAAAATGACTGCAGATTGTTTTTGCGATACGGTTTGCTTTGTTCCTGAGACAAACGCACCCAGCAATGGTATAAAAAAAATTCCCAGGTCTCCATAACCGTAATATTTCATGGCCATGAAATGACCCATCTCATGAAACATCACTACGCCGGTAAGAACCAGTAACAATACCCAGTTCTGATTAAAAAAGAAATATCCTGCAACCAGGTATAAGGAAAGACTGATGATGGAACGAAACAACAGATTGTTTTCTTTTTCCTGAATAACCGGTTTGGGTGGATAAACAAATTCCGGATGATGGTTTTCCGGTTCAGTTGCAGATATATTTGAAATGATACCTTCCATATTAAATAAAGAATGGTTCAAGTTTAGTTTTCAGATACGCAGGAATGGTTGTTATTTTTTGTGATTTTATTTCAATAAAAACCAGCACAACCTTGCCGGTTGCCAAAAGTTCATTCTTTTCGTTATATACTTCGTGATGAAATTCTACTTTATAACCTTTTGGTAATTCTTTTAAAATAGTTTTTATGGTTATCACCTCATCATATAATGCCGGTTTTAAATATTTTGCATGCACTTCCCGGATGGGCATTGAAATACCTGATTTTTCCAGCGCATGATACGTAGCACCTAATTGACGAATTGATTCAGTTCTGGCACATTCAAAATACTCGAAATAATTACCGTGATACACTACACCCATCTGGTCTGTCTCTGCATATCTAACACGGATTGTTGTATCAAATGAAAACATAATTCAAAATTATCTGCAATAATAACAAATCATTTCTATTTGATGGATGGGTTGAAAAAATGAATGAAATGTTAAATCAGTATGGTAAAGAGTAGTTATGCACAACTGTTTGGAACGATGTTTGGTTAAGGAGTAAATAATAATAATATTTACAACGTTTCCAGTGCATCTGAAAGAAATTTAATTATATGAAGCATTCATGTCTCCTTTTCTTTTTTCTCATTTCTGTCAGCTTTTCATTTTCTCAGGCAACCCGTTTTTATTCCGATCCTCTTGAATCATTTAAATTGGCGAAAGAACAATTTCAGAAAGAACAATACAGTCTGGCAGCAAATGTTTTCAGCGATTTGATGCATTCGTACAAAGAAACAGACCGGATAAATAATGATATTGTTTACCAGGAAATAAAATATTACCATATTGTTTGTGAGCTGAAACAGCAAATTCAAACTGCCGAAGATAAAGCGGTTGCATATATTGAATTGGAAAAAAATAATCCCAGAACACAGATGATGAATTTTCATCTGGGTGATTATTATTACAAGCAACAAAATTTTGCCAAAGCGGTTCAGCATTTTGAACAAACGAATATTGCCAACCTGAGTAATGCAGAGATTTTAAAAATGAAATTCGAATCGGGTTATGCGTATTTTACCCTGCAGCAATTTGAAAAAGCAAAACCATTATTGAATACCATCCGGCAAATGAAAGAAGATGAAAATTACCTGGATGCAAATTATTATTATGGCTTTATTGCATTCAGAGATCGGAATTATCGTGATGCGTTGCAAAGTTTTATCGTTGTAGAAAATCATCAAACCTATGCCGGTATTGTTCCTTATTATATTGCACAGATTTATTATATACAGGGACAAAAAGAAAAAGCCATAAGCTATGCGGAAAATAAAATAAAGACCGGAAAGTCGCAATACTACGACCTGGAATTAAAGCAATTATTAGGGCATGCCTATTTCGAGAAAAAGGAATATGATAAAGCACTTCCTTTTCTGGAAGACTTTGTAAACAAATCGACAAAAGTTCGGAGAGAAGATTTATACGAACTTTCGTATGCACATTATCAGGCAAAACAATATGCAAAAGCAATCGATGGTTTTAAACAATTGAGTGGCAAAGAAGATTCGCTGAGCCAGCATGCCATGTATTTGTTGGGCGATTCGTATTTAAAAACTGACCAAAAATCAAATGCCCGTAATGCATTTCTTTTTTCATCCAATAACAGCAGCAATCTTACTCAACGGGAAATATCGAAATTCAGTTATGCCAAACTTTCTTTTGAATTGGGATACCAGGACGAAGCGTTAAACGGATTCAAATCTTTTCTGAATGAATTTCCTGCATCGTCTTTACATACGGAAGCAAAAGAATTACTGGTAACCGTTTTAACCAATACTAATAATTACCGGGATGCATTAACGTTATTGGAAACATTGAATTCTCCATCACCCAATGCCAAGAGACTTTATCCCAGAATACTGTATGGTCGCTCAACCGAACTGATCAATGATGGAAGACTGAATGAAGCGAACAGCTTATTGGACAAGGCTTTGCGGGATGCAAACAATGGATCTGTCTTGCCATTTTTGAATTTTTGGAAAGGAGAGATTGCTTATCGTACGATGGACTTGGATAATGCCATCCGGTATTATCAAACTTACCTAAGCCTGGGTGCTCCATCAAATGCAGAAGTAAATTCATTGAATGTTAGGTATAACCTGGGGTACAGTTATTTGAGAAAAGAAAATTATAAACTGGCTTTGAATTTTTTTGAACAGGTAATCCGTAATCCGGTCTTGAACGAAAATAAGATTTCACAAGATGCTTTTTTGCGAAGTGCCGATTGTTATTACATGAACAAAGATTATACAAAAGCAAGAAGCATGTATGAAACGGTTATCCGTTTTTCATGGCCATCAGAAGATTATGCAACCTACCAATCAGCCATGATTGCAGGGATAAAAAACCCGACCGAAAAAATTAATCTGTTAAATACATTAAACAGAAAGTTTCCAAGATCAGGTATTGTAAAAGATGCAACATTGGAAATAGCCATGACCTATTTGTCGGAAGAAAAATTTAGCGAAGCCATTCCATACCTCAACAGCCTGGTAAAAGAACCGGGGAATGAAAGCTATAAACCCGGTGCATATTTAAAATTAGGACTGGCCTATTATAATTTAAATAATAATAAAGAAGCTTTAAATAATTACAAGACAGTTGTTACACAATATCCGAATTCGGAAGAAGCTGATGATGCCGTGTTAAGTATCAAAAGTATTTTTATGGAAGATGGTAAAGCCGCTGAGTATGCTGATTTCATGCGTCAGTCTGGCCGTACATTAAGCGTAAGTACGGAAGATTCATTAATCTTTATTTCTGCCGACTATTTATACCGGGATGGGAAAGTGAATGATGCCTTGAATGGCTTTAATAATTATATAAAAAAATTCCCGAATGGTACTTATTTGCTGGATGCAAATTTTTATGCTGCAGAGATTTATTTAAATCGAAAAGAAAATGCACATGCATTAAAAGGATTTGAATTTGTTGCTTCCAGGGCTCCTAATAAATTTGCGGAGAGAGCCTCATTACAGGCAGCAAGATTGAATTTTTTCGAAATAAAAAATTATGTGTCGGCTGAAATATATTACCGGCAATTAAAAGATTTAACCAATAACCAGGAAGCCAAACTGGAAGCCATGCGGGGTTTGTTGCGTAGTCAATATCAATTAGCCAAATGGAATGAGGCATTGGAAAATGCAAAAGAGCTGGTGAATTTAAAAGGCAGCAGTACGGATGATAAGGCATTAGCCAGTATGGCCATGGCCAAATCGTACCAGGTAAATGGACAGTATGACCTGGCGATTGGTAATTATAAATCGGTGATAACGTTGAATAAAGCGGCCCTGGCAGCAGAAGCCCGATTCGAAATTTCACGAAGCTGGTTCGAATTAGCAAAATATCCGGATGCAGAGAAAGCAGCATTTGAAGTCATTAATAAATCGGGATCCTATGATTACTGGGTGACCAAAGCATATATTCTTTTGGGCGATATTTATTATAAACAAAAAGATTATTTCAATGCTAAAGCAACTTATCGAAGTGTGGTAGATAACAGTACCATCGCCGAATTAAAGAACGAAGCAAAAGCAAAGCTGGACAAGGTTACAGAAGAAGAAGCGAAGACGAGTAAAATAAACGGGTAATGCGTAAAAACAGTCATTGAATAATATCAAAAGATGAATACAAGATCAGTAATAAAAAAAATATATTTATTGGGAACTTCCCTTTTCGTTGCCGGAATATTTTTGAATGCCCAAGATACCAGCATTAAAAGAACCGTGGACATCACGTCAACATTCAAACCGATTTTACGTGATGCGGCAAAAATTAATTTCAATGCAACACCACCAACAACCGATGAGGCGAAACCGGTTTTGCAATATGCTGTTCCTAATCAGAATCTTTTATTCGGGTTTCAACCGGGATCATTAAAACCGCTGGCTTTGAATTTGGATTCGCTCCCTGTTTGGGATAACAGCAGTTATGTAAAATTGGGATTTGGATCTTTCTCCACGCCATTTGTACAAACCGAATTTTCTTTTGGTGATGGAAAAACGGTGGGGTTAAATTTGTTTGCAAAACATGTTTCTTCAGTAGGAAAATTAAAATACCAGGATTTTAGTAATACCCGGTTCGGATTGAATGGTTTTGTAAGAACCGAGAATAATCTGGAATGGAAAACCATGCTTTCTGCCAACCAGGAAAAATTTAACCGGTATGGTTATTCTCCGGCAACATTAATATTGCCAAAAGATTCGGTGAAACAAAATTTTCAGACATACTCAGCAAAAATATCTTTACAGAATATTGTGCCCACCGAGTTTTCCTTAACCTACCGGCCGGAAATAAGTATCGATGTATTTAATGATACACGTAAAAACAGGGAGAGTAATGTAGTGCTGAATTTACCCTTGCGTAAAACAGTTGGAAAAATATTTGCCGTTGACATGTCTGCAACCTTCGATCTGACAAATTTTAGACCGGATGCTGCTGCTTCCATTAATAATACCTTGTATTATATTTCGCCATCCCTGCATTTTAAAACTCCCAATTTTTTAATTGAAGCTGGCATACGACCGTCCTGGGATAATAAAAACTTTACGATGTTCCCGAATGTATTGGCCGAAATAAGTTCGTCCGATCAACGCTTTACTTTCCAGGCAGGTTGGACCGGCCATTTCCGCAAAACATCCTATCAATACCTTGCTTCGCAAAATCCCTGGTTGAAAGTGCCCACTTTTTTGATGAATACCGGAGTGGAAGAACGATATGCCGGATTTAAAGGAACAGCCGGTGATTATTTTAATTATAGTGCCAAAGTAGGATTTAATAAATACACGGACCAGCCCTTGTTTGTTAATAATTTCGGCGATGGAAGAACATTCCAGGTGCTGAATGAATCGGAAATGAAGGTGTTACATTTTGACGCATCCATCGGCGTTACACAGCAGGAAAAATTCTCCCTGATTGCCAGCCTGAAGTATAACCAGTTTGCCGATTTAAAGGACAATGCCAAAGCATGGGGATTATTGCCACTGGAACTGAATGCTGCCATGAATATTCAGGTCCTGAAAGATTTATGGTTCCGGTCGGATGTATTTATGTGGAGCGGACCACAGATTAAAACCTTGCCAAACAATACAGCAAAGCTAAATGGCTCAGTCGATTTGAATGCAGGACTTGAGTTTAAAGTCGCCAAAAGCCTGAATTCATGGCTGCAAACAAATAATATTTTGAATAAAGAATATCAGCGATGGAACCAATATCCTGTTTATGGGTTTAATTTTGTTGGCGGAATAGTATATTCGTTTGCGCAAAAGAATTAATTATGTTTCAGCTTCTTCACAAATATGTCATACTTCATGGAAAATTATCCTTACCGGAAGTAGGTGTAATAGTATTAGAGAGAAACCCGGCAAGCATCGATACGGTAAATAAAACCATCATCAATCCAAGTTGGCAATTCAGGTTTTTAAATACCAGGGAAAAGACCCATGCAGATGTATTTGCATGGTTGGCTAAAACAATGAATATTTCTGTAACGGATGCGGTAGTTGAATTGACCAATTTTTCTTTCGGTATTAAAAACAAACTGAACAATGGAGAAATAATAAACTGGAAAGGTATAGGTGTATTTAAAAAAGGTTTGGGAGATGAAATAAAATTCGAACCGG
Organism: Chitinophagaceae bacterium; assembly: GCA_043780275.1. GTDB lineage: Bacteria > Bacteroidota > Bacteroidia > Chitinophagales > Chitinophagaceae > MGR-bin208. The sequence goes on along the minus strand of JAYWCV010000198.1, from coordinate 5,843 downwards.
AACATTTGGAATTGGATTTTGTACAGCCGATTGTTGCGGAAAAAGTAATTCGGGAAAAAGCATATCATTCAGTACGGGTTGGCGACAATCAACGGTCTTCTGAAGAAATGGAGAAATTGTTAAATAAGAAAAAAATAAACAAATCCTTAGCCTGGGTTTTTATGTTAATTACAGGCATTGTGGCAATCAGTTTCCTGGCAGTATATTATGTAAAAAACGATATGGAATTTTCTGCATTCAGAAATCAACAGAAAATTATCCCGCAGGAGTTACCTGCCATCTTAAAATAATATGAAGGCACCACGTTCATTTTCTCAATTATTATTATTGATTAATTCATATGGAATCATTTGTACATTATACCAACTGTCCGGTTTGCAAAAGTTCAGATCTCAAAAAAAATTTAAAAGCGGTAGACTTTACGGTTAGTAAAAAAGAATTTGAGATTTTGGAATGTGCTCATTGCAGTCTTCGTTTTACACAAGATCCACCAGATGCTGATTCTATATCATTTTATTATAAGTCGGAAGATTATATTTCGCATACCAACAGCAGTAAAGGACTTATCAATAAATTATATCAGATTGTAAGGAGCATAACATTGAAGCAAAAGCAGCATAATATTGAACAGAATACCGGGTTAAAAACGGGTCATCTATTAGATGTAGGCAGCGGAACAGGCTTGTTTGTAAAACAGATGAAAGATCATGGCTGGCAGGTTACCGGGTTAGAGCCGGATGAAGATGCAAGAGAATTGGCGTACAATAAAAATAATGTACAGCTATTCGATATAGATATGATGGAAAAGTTAAACAATGAATCTTTTGACGCAATCAGCCTTTGGCATGTACTTGAACATGTACACGAATTGGAATCATTTATTGCCAGACTGAAAGCCTTATTAAAACCTTCCGGAACAATTTTCATCGCCCTTCCAAATTATACTTCATTGGATGCGGCACATTATAAAAACAATTGGGCGGCATACGATGTGCCAAGACACCTTTATCATTTTAGTCCGGCTTCGATGGAAGAGTTAATGAAGCGAAACGGTTTGAAGATGATAAAACATCAACCCATGTGGTTCGATAGTTTCTATATTTCTTTATTGAGCAGTAAATATGAAACCGGAACAATCAAAATTTTCAGTGGATTTTTTAACGGGCTGAAATCGAATTTTTATGCGTGGAAAAATCCACAAAAATGTAGTTCGATAATTTACTTGGTAAAGAAGATGGACGTTTAGTGACTGAATTCTATTTCATATAATTCGGGCCAGCGTTTTCCGGTAACATATATTTTCTTTGTTTCTGCATTATATGCAATGCCATTCAGAAAATCTGCTTTAGGATCTTTAGCCCGTACCCTGTTTACCACTTCCGTTAGATCGGCCTTACCAACCACCTGGCCATTAGAAGGATTTATTTTAAGAATATAATTGTATTGCCATTGATTGGCATAAATAAACCCATCAATATATTCAAGCTCATTGATGTTGAAAGCAGGATTGCCTGCTTCCGTAATTCCCTGCATGCGTAAAAGCTTAAAACTACCCGGTTCGTAAAAATAAAGATTACTGCTACCGTCACTTACAATCAGTTGTTTGCCATCATTGGTTATTCCCCAGCCTTCCGTGTTAAACGGTATCTCTTTTAATTTTTTAAAATTCAGATCGTACAGAAAAACGGTTTTTTCCTTCCAGGTTAACTGGTAAACCGTATCATGTAAAATGCTGATGCCTTCGCCAAAGTATTTAACATCCAATGAAATTGATTTTTCTATTTTCCCGGTAGTATAATCAACTTTCAACAATTTTGAACTCCCGTAATCGCCGGTACCTTCAAACATTTGACCATTGTAAATAATAAGTCCCTGAGTAAATGAACTGGTGTCGTGAGGGTATACTTTTAAGATACTATAATTGATGTTTTCAGGCGTTGGGTACTTGATGTTTGGTTGATCCGGGTCATTATTTGTGTCATTGTTATTACAACTTTGTAAAATGAACAGCAGGCCAATCAGTAATTTATACTTCATTTAATGAATTTGAACAGCGCAAAAATAGTGTAAGATGCAATGTATTAATAGTTTAATATGTTTTTTTAGTAAAAAATTTAGTGATTAACATTTGTTATATTGAATAATTAATACTCTATTTGCATTAGTTACAAAGATTCATATACCTACGATTCCCACCAAATAGAACTCCAGCCCTCCTGCAATAACCAAAAACGAAAGTTCATTCCTGAAAACCAGTGATTTAAACCGTTTTTTTTATTACAACCCTTGGAGTAAATGTCTTATTTTTTTAGAGTTACATCTTTTGTTCAACTATTTAGGTTAGCTATTTTAAGTTTCCTTTTTTTTACAGTAATCGGATTTTCTTTATCTGCACAGGATAAATGCAGGTCGTTTGAGTATCAGCAGCAGGAAATAAATAATAATCCTAAACTTCAGGATCGTATACAGGCTGTAGAAAGTTTTCTGAATACAAATAATCATTCAGAAAGTTTAAGAACAGAGTCATCCGTTTTTGGACCAGCTACTATAATCAAGATTCCGGTTATCGTTCATGTCATTTATAATAAATCTTCTGAAAATGTAAGCGATGCGCAGATTAAAGCACAGATTGCAGCATTAAACAGGGATTTCAGGAAAAGAAATGCCGATACATCAAAAATCCCTTCCAATTTCAGGCAGTTTGCCACCGATTGCGAAATAGAATTTGTTTTGGCAACCATGGACCCTAAAGGAAGAGCAACGACTGGTATCATTCATAAATACAGCCCGGTAACTTCATGGGGAATGGATGATAAGATCAAATTTTCATCCGAAATGGGTAATGATGCCTGGGATGCGAATAGCTATTTGAATATTTGGGTGGGCAATATCAAAAACTTATTGGGTTATTCATCTGTAGTAGGTGGTGCTCCGGAAAAAGATGGTATTGTACTGAATCCATCTTCTTTGGGAACTGCAGAAGCAGGTGGTCGTACCGCGGTACATGAAGTGGGGCATTGGTTGGGTTTAAGACATCTTTGGGGTGATGCAGATTGCGGAGATGATATGGTTGACGATACGCCTAAACAAAGAGCCTATACGGTTGGCTGTCCAACAGCTATCCGTTTAACCTGTGGAAATAATACTACCGGAGACATGTACAATAACTATATGGACTTTACCAGTGATGCCTGTTTAAATATGTTTACCCTGGGGCAGAAAGCACGGATGAGGAAATTATTTGATGCAGGAGGTATACGTAATACATTATTAAATTCAAAAGGATTGAATATATCAACCATCGAACAAATTGCATTACCTGAAAGAACGCCTACATGGTTTAAAGTTAAAAGCTTCCCTAATCCGGCTACCCATACAGTGAACGTGGATATGGAGTATGATGCAAGATGGGTCGGAAAAGAAATGATCATTGTTAATATGATGGGTACGGTGGTTATGAAACAAATCATTACAAACACAATTCAAAAAATCGATATCAGCAGATTGAACCCCGGTGTATATTTTATAAAAGCCGAAAAAGAAGGAGAGAAGATGCTGGAAAAAATTGTAAAGATGTAATGACTTCATTACTGTTTTCATAAATCCATTGTTGGAGATAGCAGCAACTATAGAAGAAATGCACTACAGCAAAAGCTTGCAGGTGAAAACAGCAGCAACGGGAAAAACAAAGGATTTGACTTAGAGATCGGATTAAACTAAAAAAGGATCAGTGAAAACTGATCCTTTTTCTTGCCCCAGAGGGGCTGCCTGTTTATAGAAAAATCATAAAAAATAATTCAGGCTCCATTGGAGCCGCCTGTTCTGAAATAGGTTTACATCAACCTTCAAAATTCTCCATTGTTGCTGTTTTCACCAACAATATATCTTGACGCCCTTATTGGTGACAACAACAAAGGAATGAATATGTTGCAGGTGAAAACAGCAGCAACGGGAAAAACAAAGGATTTGAAGGATTTGACTTAGAGATCGGATTAAACTAAAAAAGGATCAGTGAAAACTGATCCTTTTTCTTGATGTCTCCATTGTTGATGAAAACACCAACAATATCATTTACAAATGTATCGCTTCACCATAAGCCACTTCAATGGCATCTTTCACACTTTCACTGATAGTTGGGTGTGGGTGAATGCTGTTCAACACTTCATGATACGTGGTTTCCAGCTTACGTGCAGTCACGGTTTGTGCAATAATCTCCGTTACATTATACCCGATCATGTGCGTACCTAACCATTCGCCGTACTTGGCGTCAAAAATCACTTTTACAAAACCTTCGGTATGACCGGCTGCAGAAGCTTTACCAGATGCACTCAGGGGGAATTTGCCCACTTTGATTTCATATCCTGCTTCCCTTGCCTGAGCTTCGGTATAACCGACAGAAGCAACTTCAGGAACGCAATAGGTACATCCCGGCACATTGTTATAATCGATGGCTTCCGGTTTGTGGTTATATTTTTTCTCGTTGTAGGCAATGTTCTCAATACAGATGATGGCTTCCTTGGATGCTACGTGAGCCAAAGCCTGCCCCGGTACACAATCTCCGATGGCATAAACACCCGGCAGATTGGTTTGATAATATTTATCTACCATGATGCGACCCTTGTCCGTCTTGATGGCATTCTCTTCCAGGCCAATGCCTTCAATATTGGCCGAAACACCAATAGCACTTAATAAAATATCAGCTTCCAGCACAACTTCACCGGTGGCTGTTTTCACCGTAGCTTTAACGCCATCACCCGAAGTATCCACTTTCGTTACTTCGCTATTGGTCATAAACGTAATTCCTTTTTTCTTCAACGATTTTTCCAGTTCTTTCGAAATGTCCTCATCTTCCACCGGAACAATTCTTGGCAAAAACTCCACGATAGTCACTTTGCAACCAAGTGTATTATAGAAATAACCAAACTCCACTCCAATGGCACCACTGCCCACTACGATCATCGATTTAGGTTGGGTGGGTAAAATCATGGCTTCGCGGTATCCAATGATCTTTTTTCCATCAATAGGCATACTGGGTAACTGACGGCTGCGGCCACCGGTAGCAATAACAATATGTTTGGCATCTACAACCTGCTTGCTTCCATCAGCAGCACTCACTTCAACCTGGCCCTTGGTTTTTACTTTTCCAAAACCCATCAGCACATCAATCTTATTTTTCTTCATCAAAAACTGAACACCCTTGCTCATCTTATCAGCTACTGTACGGCTTCTTTTAATGATGGCTTCAAAATTGGCTGTGCCCGATGCATCGATTCCAAAATCGGTTGAATGGTTCACATACTCCAATACCTGTGCACTTTTCAACAGGGCCTTGGTAGGTATGCAACCCCAGTTGAGGCAAATGCCACCCAGGCTTTCTTTTTCCACAATCGCTGTTTTAAATCCTAACTGGGAAGCACGGATGGCCGCTACATAACCTCCGGGTCCACTACCTATTACTATAATATCGTATGCCATGGTCTTTTTTTAAATTTAATATTGAAGAATATGCTTTAATATTCGCTTAAATGAAGAATTCAACTCATATTTGGTTTTCCTGATTTAAAACGAGTTGCAAAACTACTTGAAAATGACTAATATGCAATGCTTGAAAACATCATCGTAATTTTATTAAATGGACGAATACATTCCCATCAATTGCAATTTTTACGACGAATTGGAAGCCCTGGCAACCATGAAAAAAAATTGCCAGATCATTTTCCGTCACGAAAATGGAGCCATTTCGGCTATCCGTGGGGTTATTTTTGATTTGTATACCAGAAATAAAATCGAATACCTGACCCTGGATAGCGGTCTGGAAATCAGACTGGATAAGCTTATGGAGG
>JAYWCV010000197.1:0-3822 GCA_043780275.1 Chitinophagaceae bacterium | reverse complement strand
ACCCCCAGCCCCTCTCCGAAGGAGAGGGGCTGGGGGTGATTAATTTATATAAGTATTGGTATTACTTCCTGGCCACAGGAGTTGTAAGGTTTATTTCCTGTTCTACTTAAATAACTTTGCCCGCTTACGGATAAAGTCATTCCAATAAAAAAAGCGATTTGAAATAATTATTTTTCATGATTTGATTGTGTCAATGATTATTGAACAATCACTTTCTTCGTATAAATGGTAGTTGAACTATAAAGCTTAAGCAGATATATTCCCGCCGATAAATTTTCTGTTTGAATGCTTCCGGAATTATTATTTACTATACTTAGCCTTACATTCCCTATCATATCCAGTAATTCTATCTTTGAAATTGTAACTGAATTAAGCTCGCTTTTAATATAAAAGTTACCGGATGAAGGATTTGGGTATACATAAATATCCTCACTCGTTATATCCCGTTCGCTTGCAGAAGTTATCACGTTTTCCAACGTGAGAACATCAGGGTTAGTAAAAACATCTTTAATATGTTGATCGGTATTTTGACTGCTAACTAAATTGCCCCAAGACATAAAATAAGACCATATTGCATCAGAGTTAAAACACTCTGCAATATCAGGGATTGGACCGTTTTCAGTCAATGCAATTAATTTCTGTCCATTTACCAGTGTATATAAATGATCGAACATGCTTTTTTGAGCACCATAAACATAAGCCCCAGGGTAAGAATCGTAACCAATAATATCCACTTTAGCATTACCCGGATACCAGGTTGGTTCAGGAGTGGACCAAACCCAGATTAGGTTATGCAGATTATGATAATTCGTTAAACGGTCGTACATTATGTCATACAAGGCTTTGCAAGCGACAGGACCTTTCGCTCCCCACCAGAACCAGGCGCCTCCGGCTTCATGTAAAGGTCGCCATAACACCGGAACATTTGCATCTCTTAATCTTTTTAATTGTACTGCAATTGCATCGATGTCCCTTATAACATCGATATACTCCTGGTTGCCATTAACCACTGCTTTTGATACATCAAAATTTGTTTCGGTGGAATAAAAAATACTTTTTTGTAATGAGCCGCCGGATGGAGAAAACCAATGCCATTGAAAACTTACGATGCCTTTTTTATTAGTGCTGTTATACCAGTCAATTGCAGATTGTACTGTACCATCGTCCCATGACGACCAATCGTTATGCCAGGGATTATGCGGAGAATAGTTTTGCATATCAAATGCTTGCAACATTGGTGTTCGTGTTGCCACTGTTTTTAGATTATTGAAATAATCATTTGTTTGTCCTGAAATTATTTTCTTACCAAATTGTGAAACAAGGAAGGAATAAAGATTTGTTGTTGCCGTTGTAGCATTGGCATCTATGAGGCCAGGAGTAACAATATAATTATGTGGGGGAGTAGTGTAAATGGAAAGTTTGTCAAAATCTGTCCAGCCCCAATTTTTTTGAATGGCAATGGTATTGCTTCCCGTGTTCAGTAATATACCACCTGCATCCAAATCAGTATATCCGTTTGTACTTGGAAAGGATAAGTTGGATGAAAAATTACCATTGATATAAAGATCTTGTACTTTATCTCCATTAATTCCATTATATCTGATTATCAGTTTATAAATTCCTTTGCTTGGAGCTTGCAAAGTAACGGAGAACTTATCGCTGGTATTATCCATCGCTGTTGCATACCCGGAACCTGAATACCCTGCTATGGCTGAGCTTTTAACCATTCCGGTAAGAACCCCGTCTTCGGCTTCAGCCATACTGATTAATGTTTGAGCTTCAAGATTGTAAATGAATCCAAAAGCACTTATTAAAAAGAATAGTAATTTTTTTTTCATTGATTGGTTTTTAACAATTATTTTCCTTTTTTTACTTACTAATAACCAATTTTTTGATCAGCTCTTTATTTGCTGTGCATTGGCTAAAGAAAAGATTAACAAACTTATTCTAATAAGTATAGCGTTCTTTTTCATGGCTTAAAAGTTTTAGATTTAGAAAATTTCAAATTCAATTTACTATCACAAGTTTTTCTATTGATGTATCTACTTTCACAAAATAAATGCCATTACCCCCAAGTTGTTCCGTTGGTATTGTTATTTCAGATATTACATCTGAGTTACTATACACCAATGCGCCAACAGAGTTATAAATAGTTAAAACAGTATGGGCAGTACTAAATTTAATAGTAACAAAATCGCTACTAGGGTTAGGGAATATTTCAAACTGCGTAGCTTGGGATAATGTTGGAATACCCGTTGCCGATGAATTAATAGAATATGTATATCTGAATCTTCGATCCGGGGCAACATCACCATTTATAAAGAACTCATTTATATCGTTCATTGTTTGGATATTATCTGCCCACTGAAAATTAAAATTAACGGCTGAAGCGGTTAGTAACAAGGTACTACGAGGGATGGCAACTTCAAGCTCATTACCAGTATATTTATAATTTACACTGGCTACTTGTGTCCAGGCATTGCTTACCCATTTACTGATTGGAAGTTGAGTTGCTGATTTTGTACCAAGTCCCAGTACATAATCGAAGCCCTGCCATCCTGTAGAAATATTTTGGTCAGCATCAATAAAACACAACATCCAATTATTATCGGTATAGTTGGTTAGATTCGAATTCGTTTTGGTATATAGATATATATTATTAGGATCAACAGCAACCCGCGATTCAATAATATCGTTACGTCCGGTACTGTTAACATACGTTGACCCGTTTGCATAACCAGCTTCATTTCTATGGTAGGTATCACCACGGGGGTCTATAAAATTAGGTTTTACATTTTGCCATTCGGTAAAAACTCCGTCCATTGCAATCGTTTGTGGAACAGATGTAGCCTCCGGTGTTTGCATCCCCTTGTATTTACGAATATTGGAAACCAATTGATAATATTTGTTATCGGAATGCCCACCTTTCATTGGCTCCATATCACGATTGAATTCCTGATTGTATGTATCCACAAAATAGGTTCCGCCACTGGTTAACGTTTTACCTAAAAAAGTCTGTGTTTTACCGGCAGCAACAACAAAACGCTGAGCCATCCATTCGTTCCACTGTGTAACCATAACAACTGTTGGCGTTGGGTTAAGTGCAAACACTCTGCTCCATTGTTCGGCAAAGTCCCGGCCTTGACCTGTGTAAGGTGTTAATCCATATACATCCGTTGCTGGTTCTACACCTGCTTGATAGCTATCGCCAATATTACTTGTTGGATGTTGTGCTACAGCTACCGGAAGTTGTTCGTGATCATTGCTATTTACCGTCCAGCCCCAACTTTGCGGGTAAGTATCGAGCCATTGCCATTGATTTGGTTTAGTTTCATCTGTCCATGCCCAACAATTTTTCATATTGAAAAAGCTTTTTACTTCTGGTCGGATATTGGTATCGGATAAATCAGTAAGCAATAATGGTTTGCCCTCCCAATAAAACCATAAACTTTTATATTTATTCTTAGCATAAATATTATCGTATAAGGAATTTGCAACAATGCCGGCACTTGAATGAAGTGTGCAAACAAAATACGGAGTGGATATCCCTTCAGAACGCATTTGCAGGGATACTTTACAAAGTGTATCAATTACGTTCAAGTAAGTAAATGCATTTGTTAAATCAAAGTAAATGAAATCAACTCCTGCATCTGAGAGCATTTGAAGGTTGCGTCTGATAACCCATTTATCCCAGGCATTGTAATGCCCGGCTTCTGATTCGCCCCACCAGTGGAAAGTCCCGCTAGGCCCCCAGGCAGGGTTGGCAGGATTGCCGGCTATTAGTTTAGTGTTGTCGTAAAGTTCATGGCCATGCGATCCATG
>JAYWCV010000196.1:0-2180 GCA_043780275.1 Chitinophagaceae bacterium | reverse complement strand
CCAGCCACTAAGGATATAGCAAGTGATTTTTGAAAACCCGGTTAATTGTATGTGGAAAAGCTGGTATAACTTGTGGATAGTCTAAAAGAAACGGAATATTAATTATTTCTTTCTTCTAATATTTTATGAAAGATGTGAAACGAACCTACATTTGCAGTTCATTTAAAAAACGGCAGTTAGTCGTAAAAATATGCATCCTAAAAACATTTCGATAACGGACTATAGTTATCATCTTCCCGAGCAATTTATAGCAAATTATCCATTGACAGAAAGGGATTCATCCAAATTACTCATATACAAAAACGGAGCAATCGTTGAATCCATTTATCGAAATTTAGATGAGCATATTCCTGAAAATTCATTCTTGATTTTTAATGATACAAAGGTTGTTGAAGCCCGGTTGCTTTTTCAAAAACCAACCGGTGGGGTTATTGAAATATTTTGCCTGGAACCTGCATCCATCTATCCAGATATTACAACGGCTATGATGCAAAAAGGTATGGTGATTTGGAAATGCCTGATAGGTGGTGCATCAAAATGGAAGCATGGGGTGATTTTGAAAAAAGAAATTCAATTGGAGGATTCAACATTCATTGTAAAAGCATCATTCATTGAAAGGGCTGGAGATAGTTTTCAAATTGAACTTAGTTGGGACCAGGATGAATATTGTTTTGCAGAAATCCTCCACCTTGCCGGATTAATTCCCCTTCCTCCATATATAAAAAGAAAAGCAGAAGAATCGGATACGAAAAGATATCAAACAATCTATGCCAATTATGATGGCTCCGTAGCTGCTCCTACAGCCGGTTTACATTTCACCGATTCGTTATTTGAAAAACTGAAACAAAAAAAAATCAGTTCTAATTTTGTGACACTGCATGTAGGTGCAGGAACTTTTAAGCCGGTAAAAGCAGATACTTTGGAAGAGCATGATATGCATGCAGAGTTCATACAGGTGAGCAGGATTTTTATTGAAAACCTGATTGACAATTTAAACAACCCGATCATCACCGTTGGAACCACTTCTATCAGAACACTGGAAAGTCTTTATTGGCTGGGCGTAAAAACTATACTGGACCCAAACATAGACCCTACATTATTAACCATCATGCAATGGGATGCCTATACATTAGCGTCGAACAAGGTGAGCAAAGAAGATGCATTGAATTCTTTATTACACTGGATGCAAAAACATGAAATGAATCAATTATTTTCTAAAACACAATTATTAATTGCGCCGGGATATACGGTTAAAATACCGGATGCAATCATCACAAATTTCCATCAACCTCAATCCACTTTATTATTATTGATAGCAGCACTTATAGGACCAAACTGGAAAAAAGTTTATGATTTTGCACTGGAGAACAATTACCGTTTTTTAAGCTATGGAGATGGGAATTTATTTTGGATTAATAAAAATTAAACGGTTGCTGTTTTTTTAATGGAAGTTCAATTGTAAAAGTTGAACCTTTTCCTAAAATGCTTTCTACTTTTATATCTCCTTCCAATGCGTCGACCATCGTTTTTACATAACTCAATCCTAAACCAAAGCCTTTTACATTATGAAGGTTGCCAGTATGAACACGAAAGAATTTTTCGAAAATCCTTTTCAGTGTTTCTTTGGTCATACCGATGCCATTATCTTCCAATTTGATGGAAATAGTTTTTCCATTTGAAGTAGTGCTAATCTTTAAATTAGGTGGCACATTTACTTTTGAATATTTGACCGAGTTGTCAAAAAGATTATTGATAAGATTTGAAAAATGAACTTCATCCGCGTCAATCAGATCATTAGATGCACTCAAATCAATATGTACTTTCCCTTTCTTATCGTTGAGTTGTAATAAGAAATTATCCATCACCTCATTAATAACCTGATGAACATGAATGGGCTTAAGTAGCAGGTCCACTTCATTTTTATCCAGAAGTGCAGCCCTTAAAATAGTTTCAACCTGCCGGTTCATCCGTTGATTTTCTTCTTTGATTATATTTCTGAAATAACCCATTTTTTCTTTGTCATTGATCACTTTTTCATTTCGCAAAGCATCCACCGCTAAGGATATTGTAGCAAGTGGTGTTTTAAACTCATGTGTCATATTATTAATGAAATCATTTTTTATTTCACTATTTTTTTTCTGCCGCAACATGGTATTTACAGTCAGGTAAAAAGCAGAAAT
>JAYWCV010000195.1:0-2680 GCA_043780275.1 Chitinophagaceae bacterium | reverse complement strand
TTTTTAAGACAGCATCTGTAAAAACGCCCGTGGCATTGATAACTATCCGTGCAGAAATAGGGTATGTTTTTTCATGAATGGAATCATGAACAATTACCCCGTTTATTTTTCCATCTGATTTAATAAGTTCAACAACTCCGCAATAATTCAGCACAACAGCATCCTGAGATGCTGCTGTGTTTGCCAGATTGATGGCTAACCGGGCATCATCAAATTGCCCGTCATGATAAACCACTCCTCCACGAAGACCTTCAGGATCCAGTGTAGGAGCTAGTTCCAAGGTTTCCTCCAAGGATAAAAATTGAGAAGGTCCTAGGCCAAGTTTCCCTGACATCCAATCGTACATTTTCAATCCGATGCCATAAAAAGGAGCTTCCCACCATTTGTAATTTGGTACAATGAATTTAAGATTACGTACAAGGTGCGGAGCATTTTTTAATAATAACCCACGTTCTTCCAATGCCTCCATCACTAATTTAATATTTCCTTGCTGCAGATAACGGACACCACCATGAATCAATTTTGTACTTCTCGAAGAAGTTCCTTTAGCGAAATCATCCTTTTCGAACAGAATCGTTTTTAATCCACGGGAGGCAGCATCAATAGCTGCTCCTAGTCCGGTTGCACCGCCACCAATGATGCATACATCCCAATTGGGATTTTGCTGCATTTTTAGTAACATCTGTTGTCGGTCCATACAATGAATTAAATAGTATTGACAAGTTGGGTCTTGAATTTATTACGGGTTATCGGCCCAGGCAATACTGGCTTTCACCGCTCTTTTCCATCCTTTGAGCAAATGATCTTTTTCTTCCTTATTCATGGATGGGCTGAATAATTTTTCCTGTTGCCACTGTTGCTGAATCTCATCAATATTTTTCCAGAAGCCAACGGCTAATCCTGCAAGATATGCAGCACCCAATGCGGTGGTTTCCGTAATTTTTGGACGGACCACTTTAGTATCCAACACATCACTTTGAAATTGCATCAATTGATTATTGATGGTAGCTCCACCGTCTACTCTTAATTCTGCAATAGAAATTCCTGCATCGGCTTCCATTGCTTTTAATACATCATGTGTTTGGTAGGCAATGCTGTCAATGGCAGCCCTGGCAATATGTGCATCTGTCGATCCCCTGGTTAATCCAAAAATACTTCCTCTGGCATGCTGGTTCCAATAAGGTGCTCCAAGTCCTGCAAATGCAGGTACAAAATAAACGCCATCACTATTTTTTACTTTAGCAGCCAATTTTTCCACTTCTTTGGATGATGAAATAATTTTTAATCCATCCCGCAGCCACTGTACCACTGCACCGGCAATGAACACACTGCCTTCTAATGCATAATCTGTTTTCCCGTTTATTTTCCAGGCAATGGTAGTCAATAAATTATTTTTCGATTCAAATGCTTTTTCACCGGTATTCATCAGCATGAAACATCCGGTACCATATGTATTCTTGACCATGCCGGGTTGTGTACACATTTGCCCAAATAAAGCGGCTTGCTGATCGCCTGCAATACCTGCAATCGGAATATTTGAATGCTGTACTATATGGCCGGTATGCCCATAAATTTCACTGGATGATTTTACTTCCGGTAAAACTGATCTGGGAATATTGAATAAGGTCAATAATTCTTCGTCCCATTCACCGGTATGTATATTCAAGAGCATGGTACGGCTAGCATTGGATGCATCTGTTACATGTACTTGTCCACCGGTTAATTTCCAGGTTAACCAACTATCAATGGTGCCAAAAGCAAGTTCTCCTTTATCCGCTTTTTCTCTTGCTCCGTCCACATTATCCAAAATCCATTTCAATTTTGTTGCAGAAAAATAGGCATCGATGATCAAACCGGTTTTTTGCTGAATCATTTTTGCATGCCCTGCTGCTTTTAGTTCGTCGCAATAAACGGCAGTTCTCCGGTCCTGCCATACGATTGCATTATAAAGAGGTTTACCAGTAGTCCTATCCCACACAACCGTTGTCTCCCGCTGATTGGTAATGCCTATTGCAGCAATCTGGTTCATACTGATGCCGGCATTAGCTACCGCTTCTGCCATGGTGCCAAATTGGGTACTCCAGATTTCTTCCGCATGATGTTCTACCCAACCGGGTTGTGGAAAAATCTGTGTGAATTCTTTTTGTGCCGAACCTTTAATATTTCCCTGATGATCGAAAATAATGCTGCGACTGCTGGTTGTTCCCTGGTCGAGAGCAAGAATAAATTTATCTGACATTAGAAAGATTTTTGTGAAAGGAAGATACAGAAATCTTTTACGAGCTGCTGACAGATTAGTTGAAATTTATTTAGAAGCTTAACCGGAAACTGCCGAAAACAGCAAACCGTTTAGTTGAAGTTGGCAGGTCAGAAGGTGCAACCCTCCATACCAAATCGAGGCGAAGAACTTTTAATATATTATCGATACCGGTTCCGAGTTCCACATAACTTCTTCCATTCAAAGCCTGGAATTGATGACCTTGTATAAAATTCAAATCTAGATTGGGTTGTGATAAACTTCCCCATAAAACTTTTGCATTCCAAAATTGCCTGAATTTTAATTTGGGTATAAAGCGAAAAATTCCATTCCCAATATTGTGTTCAAAATTTATCCCGGCATATTTATCACTGATAAACTCGTACCGGTTCATCATGTTGAAGGCAAATTTATTGTAGTAGT
>JAYWCV010000194.1:0-5836 GCA_043780275.1 Chitinophagaceae bacterium | reverse complement strand
TGCAAGCCCTTGTATCAATCTTAATAATAAAACCAGTGCCGGCGCAAAATATCCAATGGATGAAAATCCGGGAATTAATCCAATCATAAAGGTAGAACCACCCATCAAAAGCAGTGTAAGAAGAAAAGTGTGTTTTCTCCCAATCAAATCGCCAAGTCTGCCAAATACAATTGCTCCAAAAGGTCTTACAATAAAGCCTGCGGCAAAAATGGCTAATGTATTTATTAATGCAGAAGCACCGCTGTCTGCAGGAAATAATTGTTTACCAATAATAACAGCCAGACTTCCAAATATGTAGAAATCATACCATTCTATCAATGTACCTAAGGAAGCAGCAGTAATCACTTTACGGATTGATGTGTTGTTGGTAGCTGACATGTATGAATTAAAAATTTGCTGTTAAAAATAGTTCTGGCTTTGGTTCTCTGAATATGTAAATTATATTGTTTTATTTAAAATAAGTTTTGAAACTATATTTACTTTTCAGTTTTAGAATTTGAGTATAGGTAAAAAAGGACTTTCTATGTATCCATATCAGATAAGAAATAAAGATGAATATGAAATTGCTCATCGGGTAAGTGTCAACCAGCCAGAAGAGTTCTGGTCTTCTGTTGCTCAGCATTTTCAATGGCGGAAAAAATGGAATAAGGTGCTTGAATGGAATTTTACTGAGCCTAAAATCGAATGGTTTAAAAATGCAAAATTGAATATCACAGAAAATTGCATTGACCGGCATTTGGAAACCCTGGGAGAAAAACCGGCTATTATTTGGGAGCCTAATAACCCGGAAGAAAGAACCCGGATTGTTACATATAATCGGTTGCACAAACGGGTTTGCCAGGTAGCGCAGATGCTTATAAATAATGGGGTGAAAAAAGGTGACCGTGTTTGTATTTATATGGGAATGGTTCCTGAGTTGGCTTATGCAATGCTGGGTTGTGCAAGAATCGGAGCCATTCACTCCGTTGTTTTTGGTGGATTTTCTGCACAAAGTATTGCAGACAGGCTGGACGATGCTAATGCAGAATTTATTATTACCTGCGACGGAGCTTATCGGGGCGGAAAAGATATACCATTGAAATCTGTTATTGATGATGCACTCATTGGTAATAAATCAATAAAAAAAGTAATTGTTTTCACCAGGACAAGAATTCCGGTATCTATGATAAAAGGAAGAGATGTTTGGTGGGAAGATGAAATGCAATATGCCGAGGAACAACTGGAAAAAAATGGTGAAATAAGTTTTCCTGCAGAAGAGATGGATGCAGAAGATCCCTTATTTATTTTATATACTTCCGGGTCAACCGGGAAACCCAAAGGGGTTGTTCATACCTGTGCAGGATACATGGTTTATACAACTTACAGTTTTGTCAATGTTTTTCAGTACAATCCCGGGGATGTGCATTTTTGTACAGCAGATATTGGTTGGATTACGGGACACAGTTATATTGTTTATGGCCCTTTGAGTGCAGGTGCCACTTCGTTGATGTTTGAAGGAATTCCAACCTGGCCCGATGCGGGTCGGTTCTGGGATATAGTAGAAAAACATCAGGTAAATATTTTATATACAGCACCTACGGCTCTCCGTTCATTAATGAGTTTTGGATTGGATCCATTGATTGGAAAAGATCTTTCTTCTTTAAAAGTATTGGGAACAGTAGGTGAGCCGATCAATGAAGAAGCCTGGAACTGGTACAATGAACATATTGGCAATAACAAATGCCCGATAATTGATAGCTGGTGGCAGACAGAAACCGGGGGGATATTGATTTCCAATATGGCGGGTATTACTCCCGGTAAGCCCACATATGCTACGCTTCCTTTGCCCGGCATTCAACCGGTATTAATAGATGAAAAAGGAGAAGTGATGGAAGGGAATGATGTAAGTGGAAACCTTTGCATCAGGTTTCCATGGCCCGGCATGTTGCGAACAACTTATGGCGATCATGAACGTTGCCGGATGAATTATTTTGATACATACAAAAATTTATATTTTACCGGTGATGGTTGCTATAGAGATGAAAATGGGAACTATAGAATAACAGGTAGAGTGGATGATGTATTAAATGTTAGTGGTCATCGGATTGGTACTGCCGAAGTGGAAAATGCAATTAACATGCATGCAGGCGTTGTGGAAAGTGCCGTGGTTGGTTATACGCATGATATAAAGGGACAGGGCATCTATGCTTATGTAATATATAACGGAAAGCATGGAGATGATGAAATGACCCGGAAAGATATATTGCTAACGGTGACAAGAATCATCGGTGCCATTGCCAAACCCGACAAAATTCAATTCGTTTCAGGCCTCCCCAAAACCAGAAGTGGAAAAATTATGCGACGCATACTGCGTAAAATAGCAGAAGGTGAAACAGAAAAATTAGGTGATACTTCCACTTTATTGGATCCGGCTATTGTGGAAGAAATTAAAAATGGGAAGCTTACATAAAAGGTTCTATTTGCTAATTTTTGAAAAACTATTTTCGGATAATTAATTTGCTGCCAATCTTCAAGTAAGCATAAAGATGGTCAATGTCTTCGTTTTTTAAGGAGATGCAACCAAGAGTCCAGTTATTAAATCGGTCTATTTGATAATCTTCATGAGGCCATGTTCCATGTATGCCTATACCTCCACCAATGCGAGCCGATGAAGGAATCTCGCCACGGTTTTTTCTTTCCTTAAATTTTTTCCAACTCTCTTCATTCGGATAATCAATACTGATAAACTTATGCCACTTATTGTGCATGCGTTTAGCATTGATGTGGAATTCTCCTTCGGGAGTATTTCTATCAGCTTCCATTTTTTTATCTCCCAGGCCTTTGTTTCCAAAAACAACGGGATAGGTAGCAAACCAACCTTTTTCATCAAACACGTGCAATTCATAATCTGACTTGTCAATGATCATATAAATATTTCCAACAGGACTTATTGAAATATTTAAAGCTTCATGATTTGTTTTGGTATTAAACGAAATGCTGAGAAAAAATATGGAGAGGGTTAATAAGGTTGTTTTCAAGGTCATGTATTTTCCTTTTTAAAACAAACGCAATGCCACTATATTATATTATGCAGTGTAATTATCTTTTAACGGAATGTTTGCAAATAAAAACCATCTCGTTTTAAACGAGATGGTTTTTATTTGCAATAAGGTTTATTAGTTATTAGTATGAAATTTTTGGATCTAATGTCTTTGCCTGGTTGATCATATACAACACCTGGTCCAACGAAGCTGTTCTGCCACTAACGCCCAAGTTATCATTTACTTCAGTCATTTTTGCATGTAAGTTTTCAGCATTACGCTTTGCCAATTCTTTTACTGAGTCTACGCCGGCTGCTTCCAGCAATTCGGCAAACTGGCCACCAACCCCATTTATTCGCATCAGGTCGGCATGATTAACCCATGTTAAGATCAATGATTCAGGGATATCTGTTTGTTGAACAATATTTTGCCTGCCTGCTTTTGTTCCACAATGCACTAACAAACTTTCGGTGTCTTTTATGCCAACTGATTCCAATCGTTGTCCATATGCTGAACCAATTCCTTCAATGTCTTCGATTTTATAATTCATAATTATTTATTTAATAATCCCAATTTAATAAATAACTAAGTTCTTACCAAACCCCAATAATGGCAATAGTTATATATCCGGTTTTACCAGTTACTGAAACGGATTCCGATAGAGTATGGTTTTTGGTCCAACCCTTTTTCAAACATGGATTTTGATGCCAGGGAACCATATAATTTTACAGGCCCTAAATGTAATTCGCCGATATAGGAAAATTTAAAGGGTCTTAAATCAAAATCATCATTCACTTTATTTTTTCCATTTGTGGAAGTTATTGTTTTTTGACGACTGGAATACAGATAACCGGCACTGGCACCTACACTGAAACCGAATCCATTTTTCTTTTCCGGGTTGAAATTAAAATTCAACATCATCGGAACGGTTAAATAGTGAGCTGCTAATTTGTTCTTTGTATAATTGGTAGAATTATCCATCACTACTTTTGTAGGATTGGTTTGATAAACGATTGCTGTTTGATAGCGGTAATTATTCATTTCCACTCCAAGGCCATATTTTAAGTTCACAACGTGTTTGATCAGGCTTAAACGTTGCATGAAAATCCATAGGTTTACATTGACAGATTTTCCCGTTTTTAATTTAAACCAATCTTCATTGTCTCCGGGAGCAAATTGTTGGGCAGCAGCAGAAGCATAATTTGTTTGGTCGTTGTAATTGGCAAATCCAAGATCTACTATCCACCAGTTGGTTCTTAAATTGGAAGGTTTATACTCTTTTTTCCGGGAACTTATTTTTACGGATGTATTATTATCTTTTCCATTTTTATTGATGATGATGATTCCGCCAACCTTGATCGTATCGATTTTTTCTTTATTGGTTGTTGAGTCCTCCTCTTCTTTACCATCCTTGTTTATGATGGTAATATTGCCAATACGGATCGTATCAACCTTTTCTTTTCCAATTTTTTTTCCGGTTGTATCTGTTTGGGAAAAACCAAACAAGGCAATAAATAGAGCCAGGCTAAGGGTCCATGTTTTTTTCATGATCTTTTTTTTAAAATTTAAGTTGAATTATTTTAAGTTGATGGCTAAACCGGCTATCAACAATCTGTCTTCGCCATCGGTTGTATTGATGTTTGTTGTCCTCTCAAAATACCGGGTGGCTTTTCTGAAAATACCCCGCAACGATTTGTTCGAATTATCATCGGTTGATGCATTGATAAGGAACTCATTTATTGCCGTGCTTTGGGTATGATACGTTTCTTCCTGACTGGTTGTTACAACAGTATTGTTAATGATTTGTTGAGATGGGTTATTTGCAGAAATTACCACAACTTTATTGAACTCCTGGTTAGCTGTTTGATTTAATTGTCTCACCGGGTTCAGGTCTTCAATAGTGACAATTTGGTTTTTGTCATTAATTAAAGCTGTGTTTTTGAAAGGATTGGCTGTTTCAGTTTTTGCTGGCAAAACCGGGCGGGCAGTAATTACCGTTTTTACCAATTCCGTTGAATGATTGGTCATTAAATGTTTTTCCGGATCTGATTTTTTTATTTCAGCCAACTCATTTTTATGCTGTGTTGACATTGATTTTTCGGGCCCGGTTTTCGAAACGAAACCAGTTGTGGATTGATTTGTTTTGAATGGATTGAAAGTAAGCAGACTAATAGCAAGAAGAATCGCAGCAGCAGCAGATATCCGTAGCCAATAAGGAAAAAGCGGAATTACTCTTCTGCGATCTATATTTTGAGATAACAAAGATTTTTTATCGGGGTGAACAATTTGTAAATCGGCCTCCAGTTTTGTTTTAAATAACAGATCAAGGTGTAATTGTGCTTCTGGGTTAAGGGTATTAAAATGTAAAATCTCTTTCCTTAAATTTCCCGGAAGTTCGTTGTCAATAAAGTGAAGTTGATACAATTCATAGTTTGATTCGTTGATAATTGATGATGATTTTCTGAAAAGAGATTCCATGTTTTTAAAAACTACTTCTCCATCAACCGAAAATTTGGATGCAATAAATAAATCCAGTTCTGGGTTTAAATCAGGATTGTCCTGCACAAAATCTTCCACAAGCTTTCTGTCCATATCAGAAAGTTCATGATCTGTATAAAGCAAAAAATATTCTTCGTAATTATTTCTGGTTAAGTTCATTTTTTATTTTTTTAAATAACATTTTCAGGTTTCACTAAATAATTTCTCAGTTGCAACCTTGCCCTGTGCAGGTACACTTTCACCTGGCTTTCGTTCAGCGCTGTTATTTCTCCAATTTCCTGGTAGCTGTATCCTTCATAGTCTTTCAGCAAAACAAG
>JAYWCV010000193.1:0-2037 GCA_043780275.1 Chitinophagaceae bacterium | reverse complement strand
AATATGAATTGCCCGGGGAGCAGGTTGAGCCGGAATAGGTTCCAAGTATTTCTCTGCCAGTTTTTTAATTTCATCAACATGTACATCACCCGAAACAACGACTACACAATTATTGGGTGCATAATAAGTTTTGAAATAATCTTCCAGGTCTTTCTTTTTCCAATTTTTAATATCTGTTTCGAAACCGATAACTGACCAATGGTATGGATGTTCTACAAAAGCAGCAGCTTGAACTGCTTCACCCAAACTACGCCAGGGTGAGTTTTCCAAACCGGTACTACGTTCAGATAGCACAACGCCTCTTTCACTTTCTACCATGCCGGAATCAATATTCAGGTTTGCAATACGGTCAGCTTCCAAATCGAAAATTACCTCGGTTGCAGATGCAGGAAACCAATTGGTGTACACTGTCAGGTTCTCTGTTGTGTAAGCATTGTTTGCCCCACCGTTAAATTCCATGGTTTGATCGAACATTTTAGGGCCATATTTTTTTGCCCCATTAAACATCATGTGTTCAAAAAAATGCGATAATCCTGTAATGCCCGGATATTCGTTCCGGGAACCTACTTTCCAAAAAAGATACATATTGGCATTTGGAATGGACGGATCTTCGAGAACGAGGAATTTCATCCCGTTTTTGAGGATGAATGTTTTTACATCGGAGGCTTTGTTTTGCGCAAAGAGGGAAATGCTGCAAAAAATCAAAGCGGGGAACAATAATTTTTTCATGAATGATTCTTTAAAATATATGAAAAATGAAGTGGTTAAAGCTACTGAAAAACAGTTGATTGAATGAGCCCCTCCATAAAAAATGGATGGGCGGAAAAGAATAATGGAAATACTTTAGTTTAGTTTGGCTTGAATGGTAAATTGAATTATTTTTGCTGCCCGTTAAACGGAATGGCCCCGTAGCTCAACTGAATAGAGTATCTGACTACGGATCAGAAGGTTCCAGGTTTGAATCCTGGCGGGGTCACTTAGAAAAAGTCTGCAATCATGCAGGCTTTTTTCTGTTTTAAGAATCTTTGTTTTTGAGTTTTAAACAATTCCTTAATTTCAAACAAAAACATATGATTAAGAAATCAACGCTGATCATTTTATTAGCCATTTGCAGTTTGAAATTGATGGCAAATCAAACGATCCAACTTCAATCACCGGATAGGTCTATTACGCTTATTATAAATCATCAAATTGATGGGAGCGTTTTATACGAGTTAAAGTATAAGGGCATTGGTGTTATTGGTCATTCTCAGATGGGATTTCAGCTAAAAGAACCGGAGATGTTTTTACGAAATTTTGATTTAATATCAATTGACTCTTCAACTTTTAACGGTCATTGGCAACCAATATGGGGCGAAACAAAAACCATTCAGAATAATTATAAGGAACTGGTTTTAAAACTTTCCAGCAGAACGGGTAATAAAATTTTGTTGAATATCTTTTTCCGGTTGTTCAATGATGGAATGGGCTTTCGGTATGAATTTCCACAACAGTCTGCATTGAATCATTTTATTATTAAGGATGAGTTATCTGAATTTAAAATGAATGGAAATCATCAGGCATTCTGGATTCCGGGGGATTATGATACCAATGAATATTCCTATTATCATACGGCAATTTCTGAAATTGATGCAACGGGTGGTGGGGCTGCACAGGAAATTCATGCGAAAACTTTTTTTGATAAAAATGCAGTACAGACACCGTTGATGATGAAAACGAAAGAAGGTTTGTATGTCAATATTCATGAAGCAGCATTGAGTAATTATCCGGCAATGAATCTGGTATTGGATAAATCATCATTCACCTTTCATGCTCACCTGGTGCCCGATGCGGTAGGTAATAAAGCTTATTTACAGGCACCAGCAAAAACACCATGGCGTACTATTTTGGTCAGTGATAAAGCGGCAACAATTCTTCTTTCAAAAACAATTTTGAATTTAAACGAACCCTCGAAGGTTGAAAATACTGATTTCATCAAACCTCAAAAATTTGTTGGTGTATGGTGGGAATTGCATGTTGGAAGATCTAGTTGGGACT
>JAYWCV010000192.1:0-5959 GCA_043780275.1 Chitinophagaceae bacterium | reverse complement strand
TTTAATTCTTTCTCTCCTTCGGGGCTTACGGCCAGGCTGAATTCAGCAATCGTTTTATTCACAGATGGATCCGTCTGCATGATATCGAACCAGAAAGAGTACCGTGCTGTTTCCGGTAAGCCATATTGCTTTTGCATTTCTGCAGAGGTTTTTATAAATGGAAGCGCATCGGTTAAATGCTTTCCTTCTTCCAGTATTACTACCTGTTCGGTATTACTGATAAAAGCAATGCCGGCATGCTGAAAAGGCCATTGTCCGTTGTGATTGTTTCTGTAATTTTTGATGAGCCATTTTGGTAAATCAAAATTGACCGCAGTATCCAATGAAGGAAAATACCGGCCAATCCAACCGGTCCATTTTAAACCAAATAGATTTTGAAAATCAGTTCTCACCTGCTCCGTAGTAGGAGACCCGATGGTATTAAATTCTGAAATAATCAGTTTGTGTTTTGCTTTCATTTTTCTTAGCAAATCAATGTCCTGCTCACTCATGCCACCATAAATCTTTCCATACTCTACTTCTTTCTTTTTCGTATACCATTCATTTTTGTACATGCCATAGGTATCGGTAAAGTAAACCATATCGGCATCATTGCTTAGTTTTTCAATCATATCCGGAGAAAAACGTTCCAACCCTTTTATTCTGAATTTCTCATCCTGGAAAGGGAAGAAACCAAAATAGTCGTTACCGGTTTTATATAAATCAGCACTGGTTTTTGTATATCGGTAATGATTGAGCAGCCAGGTAAACGAAACATGTTCCTGCCCTTTTTGAGTCAGCACCGTTTTATCTACAATGGCTACAACCAATTTTTTTTTCGGAGTGGCCAGCCAGGCCAGCCACATCCATACTGGTAATAATAAAACAGCCAATACAATACCAATGATGATTCGTGTTGATTTCTTCATGCTGATTAAAATTTTCTCAGGTAACTTATACTGGCAAGGTATTGATTACCGGTTACTTTAGGCAGATACTCCTGATGCGTCCATGCTAATGTCAGTAAAAATGTATTGAATTTATTGAAGGAGTTACGATAAT
This sequence comes from Chitinophagaceae bacterium, assembly GCA_043780275.1. Taxonomy (GTDB): domain Bacteria; phylum Bacteroidota; class Bacteroidia; order Chitinophagales; family Chitinophagaceae; genus MGR-bin208. The sequence continues at coordinate 4,918 of JAYWCV010000192.1, read as the reverse complement.
CAAAAGTAATCCGGTTTGATTTAAGTTTATATAAATTATTAGTCAGCTGCACATTATTACTCCGATCATCAGGCGAAATTCCGGTTCCTATACTTAATGCCAAAAAATCATCCGTGCCTTTATAATAATATCTTGTTGTTAAAGAATAAGAATGCGAAATTGATTTTGTTGCCGGTGTTAAATAGGTACGGAAATTGAACCAGTAGTTGCTTACATATTTACTTACCGATCCCGTATATATCCAGGTAGGACTTCCAAAATATAACAACCGGAAGCCTGCTTCTGCTTCAAAACTTTTTGGCAGGTTGGCATACAATGAAAAACCGGTACGGTAATTTGGAAACACACCCGATGTATCAGATATTCCTGCATTTACATACGCATAAAATGTTTTTGAAATGCGGGGATAGGCATCAACTTCAAACTGAACTGCACTGGTATTAAAACGGTTTCCATAATTCAACCGGCCGGTAACCGTACCAATTGATGTAGTACGTCCATAATCGATACTTACAATATGCCAGGGATCTTCAAACTGTTTATCGAAACTGATCAAATCGTAGCTGACGGAAAATCTATTTTTGAAAGAAAGGAATTTTATTTTTTCTGCCAGCGAACGGGCCGCTTCGTTTTTTGGGTCTGTATTTAATATTTGAGATAAAGCATCATTTGCTTCTGAATATCTTCTTAAATCATTTAAAGCTTTTGCTTTTTTCAATAGCAGTTCATTCGACTGCGGATGAAATTTCAAAGCCTTGTCACAAATCGATAATGATTTCAACGCATTGTCATTCCAATATTCCAGGTCGGCATAGGCTGATGAAGCATCTTCGTTTTCCGGTTCCTTAGCTAACACATATTCGAAACAATTTCGGGCACTATCCAATTTGTCGGACCAGGTATAAACTCGTCCCAAAAAAATTCGGATGTCGGCATAATCGGGGCTTTTTATCAATGCTTTCTGACATAATTCAATAGCCGATTTATAATCTTTATGGTCGAAAGCGGCTGTACGAGCCTGTTGAAAATATTCATCGGAAGTAAAATTTTCCTGTGCGGAAAGTTTGAATAAAAATGTGGAAACAAACAATAGCAGAAAAAATAGAAAGCCTTTTTTACGGTTCATTGGATTTGGATATGAAATGACGAATGAGAAAAATTGTTTTAATCTGAACATCACCGAATCATAAACGAAAAATATCATAATAAATTGGATAATCAGCTTACTAATTCATTCAAAAAATCCAATTAAACCTGATTTAATCAAACAGATATTAATTATTATTATTTGAAACTGTTTTTAATCCCAACAAAAACGCCATCAGTTCTTATTTCAACAGGCATAGTTCGCAGGAAATAGCCTTCACCACTACTGTTATATCCATTTTTCAGGTTATACCGATATTGATGTAACGGGCAAACTACATTTCCTAAAGCATCGATAAATCCATCTGCCAATAATCCGCCGGCATGCGGACATTTTTCTGCAAAAGCAAAATAGTTTTCATGATGTTTTCCAATGCAAAGATTTTTTTCATCTGCTTTAATTAAAGCAATCTGATTTTCTGCAAATACTATTTCGTCAATATGTTCAGCAATTTTTATCCATTGAACAGGTTTCTCTGTCATATGAGTTGTTGAAATATATGGAGATTAATAATACGATTCTGATCGGTATGGATAACGAATTTTATATATTTCTTTTACCCGATCCAAAATGTTTTTTCTCAGCCCTTCTAGGTTGGTTCTTTCAGTAGCCGAAACAAAAACGGCATTATTATCTGTTTCTCTTTGCCAGCGGTCATGCAGGTCCGTTAGCAGATCCTGTTTGGTCTCCTCTTCCAGCCATTCGTCAAATGTATTTTTAGAATAAAGATCCATTTTATTAAATACGGTAAGTATGGGTTTATCCAAAACTTTTAATTCCTGCAAGGTTTTATTTACCACAGCTATCTGGTCTTCATAATTAGGATGCGAGATATCCACCACATGCAAAAGGATATCAGACTCTCGTACTTCATCCAATGTAGTTTTAAAACTCTCTACCAGGTGATGGGGCAATTTGCGGATGAAACCCACGGTATCACTCAATAAAAAAGCAGTGTTATCAAAAACAACTTTACTGGTTGTAGTATCCAAGGTGGCAAAAAGTTTGTTTTCTGCAAACACATCCCGCTTACTGATAAGGTTCATGATCGTTGATTTTCCTACATTGGTATAACCAACCAATGCCACCCGAATAAATTCTCCTCTTTCTTTTCGTTGGGTCAGCGATTGCTTATCTATCTCTGCCAGTTTTTTCCGTAATACATTTATTTTATCCCGGACAATCCGTCGGTCCGTTTCAATTTCTGTTTCTCCCGGACCTCTGGTTCCAATACCCCCACCTAATCTTTCCAGGTGCGACCACATTCCCCGGAGCCTTGGTAAAACATATTGGTACTGTGCCAGTTCTACCTGCGCCTTTGCTTGAGCCGTTTTTGCCCGGCGGGCAAAAATGTCCAGAATCAAGTCGGAGCGGTCGATGACTTTTATACCTAAAACTTTTTCGATATTGCCAATCTGTGACCCGCTTAATTCATCGTCAAATATGGCAATATCAATTCCTTTTAATTGAATGTATTTTTTAATCTCTTCCAGCTTTCCTTTTCCTACAAAGGTTTTACTGTTTGGATAATCCAGTTTTTGCGTGAATGTTCCAATCGTTTTTGCACCGGCTGTTTCTACCAGGAAAGCTAACTCGTCCAGGTATTCTTTTACCTGGAATTCAGTCTGGCTCTTAGAAATCAATCCTACAAGCACCACTTTTTCTTCTTTCTGTATATTATTTTTCTTGTCTATCATTTTTAAAAACATCCCTCTTCGTGTTGAAGAGGGTTAAATTTAAGTGCAAAGATAAAAAATAAAAAGAGGCTGTATCTAAAGTCATTTTAACCGCAAAGAACGCTAAGTGACCGCAAAGAACGCAAAGAACAATACGTTAGTAATCGTTTCTTTGTGCCCTTAGCGTTTTAATCTTCGCGTTCTTTGCGGTTTATTTTTCAACTTTTGATACAGCCTCTTCTCAAAAAATCATTTTTATTTATAAACCACTAATGGCAAAACCAATAGTAAATGGTTTTACTGCCGGCCCCTGTGCTTCTTTAAATAAAGGCCCAACCTGGTACGTTCCAAACATGCTAAAATTTCCTTTGCCAAAACGGCCGGTCAATGCCACTCGGGTTGTATTGAAATATTTTTTACTGTTTAATTTTTCAGTATAACTATTAACCGGTGATCCTGCTTTATTCAACAAATTTTTTCCTTTGGTATGGGCATTCAACAGAGTGCCCACTTTTACGCCTAGCGCTGCTTTTATGCTTTTCTTGCTATTTGTCGGGTCATTTGTAAAACGCAATTCCAAAGGAACTTCCGCCCAGGCTGTACCCAGTTTATATTTTTTGAAATAGTTGGTATCTGCCACATTTTTGAATTTCAACGGTCCGCTGATTTCTTTTATACCTATACTTGTTTTATCGAAATAAATATTATCTGTAGCAATACCTACTCCTGCGGCGGCACTAAAACGCTTATTTGTTTTAAAGGGCATGTCCAACATAAAATACATGTTGAAAGAACGGGAAAGCCCTTTGGTATTGATGGTATCCGGAATAGCCGACCACCCGGTATAACCTATCTGAATCATTAAATGATCATTTGATCTGTTTGAAAGGTTTATCTGGCGAGGATCCAGTTTCTTTTTATTTTCGGTATCCAATTGTTCCTGTGCAAACAAATTGGTCATCAAAAAACAACATCCTGCAACTAAAAAAATCTTCTTCATAATTTGATTTGAAGCGCAAATATATTTTTTCTTTCGGTTAATGAAAGGTTAAGAGCAAAACAAGTAGAATATTTTCCTATTTTTGCTTCCGCTTTACCAAAAAGCAGGACCCTTAGCTCAGCTGGTTAGAGCATCTGACTCATAATCAGAGGGTCGCTGGTTCGAGCCCGGCAGGGTCCACTCTAAAAATCAACCACTTACACCTAAAAATGTAAGTGGTTTTTTATTTCCTGCCAGTTTCCTGCCAGTTTTTGAGTTGTAAAATATAAGAATGAATTAATCAGCGTGTTTATCTATATTTTATAAAAATATCATTTAACCTTGGTCATTATCAAAAGCCGCTGCCATTAAATCTTGTTCCTGTGATGGAATCCTATATTTTTTTGCAAGTTTAGTCCAACCCTTTACAGCCTCTTTAACTTTATTTACAATATTTTTTGCTAGCTCATTTTCTACTCTGAAATAATGGGCTACAGAAATAGCTAAATCAAAATCAAGGGAATTATCAGTTTCTGAAATGTTTAAAGTTAAACCCCTTCCAAAATAAACAGGATTGACATCATACGCAGGAGAAAGTACCCATCCACTCGAGGTCAAAATAAAGCCATGATTTCGAAGATGATCATCCGTATTTTTTATGGCAATATTAAAAACTATTCTTTTCCACAATTCTCTCAAATCTTCATCAACGTTTCCTCCATTTCTCATAATGAATTCTGCAAGATCAAGATAAGAAACTCCTTCAGCTCCATCTGTATGTCCAAGCAATGTCATGGCTGATGCAAAGTGAAAGCGGCTACCATCGACATGCCTATCAAATCTACTTGATAGAAAAGTATGATGATCATTGTTGAATTTCTTGATGATCGATTGTGCTGTTCTAATTCCTATAGATTTTGACAAGTCAGCAGCAACCATTTCCCAAGCTCCAATATCAACTTTGTCTTTTACACTTGGAAATTTTGCAATCCAAAGACTTTCATCAGGGCCGATTACGCTAGCTTTTGGCCTTGCACCTCCCAGTGATGCACCGGGAGCTAATAGTAAACTAATCCATTTTACTAACTCTTCATCTTGTAATTCGTTGTTTTCCAA
>JAYWCV010000191.1:0-7240 GCA_043780275.1 Chitinophagaceae bacterium | reverse complement strand
ATTTATGCCAAAGTGTTAGGAAAAATGAATGGCATTCGTCAGAACCAGGGATTGAATATCCGTATCAGCAATGCCGCGGCTGCGGTACTGGAAGTAAGTGAAACAGATAAATTTATTGTAACAGCGAATTATTAAAAAAAGAAATCAGGGAAAACGGTAACCTCGCAGGAAATCTTCGATCAGCAAGCGTTTTTTTCCTTCCAACTGAACATCTTTTAAAAGTATGTAACCATCGGCACAGGAAAATTTCAAAAATGTTTTTTTATCAGATTCCCATTCACCGGTTTTTGAAGAAACAGAAATTCTTTCTTTTTCACTGTTGAAAACTTTAATTGTTTTACCATCAAGTTTTGTAAATGCAGCAGGAAATGGTGAAAGCCCTCTTACCAGATTATGTATTTCTTCAACTGTTTTATTCCAGTCAATCATGCAGGTTTCGGTGAAAATTTTAGGTGCATGATGAAGGATGTCTGATGTTTGATGTATGATGTCTGATGTATGGATTTCTGAATCAGTAATGTTTTCATTTGCCAATTGCCTGTTGCCAATTGCAGATTGCGGCCTTTCTTCCAATGTTCCTGCTAACAATTCTTCAACCGTTTTTACTAAAAGCTTTGCCCCAATTTCTTTCATACGGTCATGAATTTCGCCGGCTGTTTCGTTTTCACCGATGGTCATTTTATCCTGTAATAAAATATCACCGGTATCAATTTCATGTTTCAGTTTGAAAGTCGTGACTCCTGTTTCTTTTTCTCCATTGATGACGGCCCAGTTGATAGGAGCAGCACCACGGTATTGGGGTAATAAGGATCCGTGAACATTTACGGTACCCATCGGAGGCATATTCCAAACCAATTCCGGCAGCATACGAAAGGCAACTACAATTTGCAAATCGGCATGGAGAGATTTTAATTCGTCAAGAAATTCTGGATTTTTAAGTTTTCCCGGTTGTAATATTTTCAGATTATTTTCAACAGCATATTTTTTTACTGCACTTTCATTCATTTTCATGCCACGGCCTGCAGGTTTATCAGGTGCAGTAATTACAGCAACAATATTACATCCGGCCTTCACCAATGCATCCAGCGATGCAACAGCAAATTCGGGAGTACCCATAAAAATGATCCGCAGTGATTGATATTTCATCATTATTGCGAAAATAATGAAAAGAACTTTTCATTATTTATTATTCATATTCTTATCTTACAATTACTTCTTTCTTTAGTTTTAAACTCTTTCTTTTCTGTTTACAAAGAGTGCGACATTACTCCGTTTTTCAAGATCAATTTATTAACATAACCCGTAATTAACAGTATGTGGATTGATTTTTTTTTAAATAAATGTCTTTTTCCCTGAAAATATTTATTGTTTTCTCAAAATGTTTTTGTTTGGATTAATAACAGGTACTTGTAATAATGGTTGTTGTGGTGTTGGAGATGCAGTACCTGATGCCTTCTCTGTTTTTTCCCACATCTGAATATAATCTTCTGCACTTCTGAACAGGGTGGTGAGTCTACCCGGTGCTAAACCGATATTGCGGAGATCCTGAAGAAAGTCTGGCATCAAACCATAATGTGCCATGCCGTCTGTATTAAAATCCCAATAGCGGTTACCTGTTTTCAATCTTCTTAATGGTTGGTTGTTGCCATATTTTGATTGCCATGTCCGCCATACCGGAACAATAGCATTATGAAGTATCATGATAAATTCCCGATCAAACGGTAACCATATATCATAGCCAGGAAGCGATGATATGTTCTTATTATTCTTTACACAGTACATAGCAGCTTTTTCAAACCAGGGCACACTCTTTATAGCAGGATTGTCAAGCAGCGTAACAGTTAATCCTTCATAAAAATTTTTGATACGTCCGGCTCTTAATACTTCACGGCTCAACGGAACGTTACCAACACCAATCCCGGCTTCATAAGCAGCAAATGCTTTCCACATATCTTCTTCTTCGTAAGTAACAATAATCTCATCAAATATACTCAACAACCCCCCTTTCATATCAAGATTTTCATACCACTGCTGTTTGTAACTCAGCATAGGCACATCATATCGTACTCCATTTGTTTGCGCAAGACGTTGTTGTTTTCGTTTGTCAATTTTCATGCTGACGAGCTTTTCATCTTTCAGTGCATAAGCTGAATTAGGTCCAAATCTTGGCCCAATAAAATCTGTCATTCCCCTGTCGGTACAAAGGGCCACACCTTTATGATCCATTTTTTCCACGCTGTACAAATACATCTGTGCCCATGTTTTGGAACTGCCTGCACAATCATTGGCTACAGAACCAAGGAATCCTGTATAAGTTTTTTTATAATAGGGAAGCATGAACACACCCACTGTTCCCCCACTGTTGCTGATTTTTGTATAATGCTCATCGGCCAGTTGAAATTCACTGGCAAGGTTTCGGATATTTGTAGTGCCGAAGTTTTGTTGATTAAAGTTCTTATTGGCTTCTCCCCAGAAATTATCTTTAAACTCTACAGGTGTGCCAGTCCAGTTCATACTAAGAGTTGCAGGATCAGTATGTGAAGAAATGATCGGATAGTTTCTGGCCGCTGCAATAGCAAAAACATTTTCTTTCATTTCATAACTCATGTGTTCGCCATCAATGATAAAACCTTTCACCATCATTTTTTGTATCAGCTTATTTCCGATATTGGTTATGCCAAGATTATTAACCGTACTGAGCCGGGTAGGCCCGCCCAGACTTTTGATCTTGGTTTCATAAGCATCTTTCGTTGCAATGGGTGGATTACTGAATGTAGTGAGCTGTGTATAATCTGCATATAGTGAATAAGGAATTCTTTTTTCTACTGCCGCTTTTACCTTTACATCGTTATTAAAAGCTGCCTGCTGCACGGCCAATTCAGCACGGAACACTGCCGCACCACCAAATAACCCGGAGATATAATGCATCGGTGTTATCTGTCTGACTCCTTTAAAATAATAGTCGGTGAGCTTTGCTTCCAGCAGTTGATCTGCATTCGCATCAGTTAATGTTACCAGCGGATTATTCCAGAGAGCACCGGCATTTTTATCAATCCAATTATAACTGGAAGCTTTGAAGTTGCCCAGGTTATCTGATTCAATACCGAGCACAACTGCCATTTTTCCTTGTAATATAATTCTGCGTGCAGCTTTTGGACTTAATGCAATTTCCATCCAACTGGAATTCTGTGTTACCATTTGTTTGATGTGTTCTATCTGCCGAATGACAACTGTTTCATCATCAAAAGGAGTTCCGTCATTACCCGGACCCATGAGTAAGGAGGGTACATACATATTGTTCACAGCCAGGGCACAGAACAAACGCATACCACCCTGCCAGGCCCGCTTCAAAAATTCTACATGCTGCTGCTGGTGAGTTTTTGTGTTGAAACGTGGAAAATCAATAAAATCGGGCCAACCCATTGCTTCATGTGGATCAGCCCCCATGATGAATGGTTTTCTTACAATAAAAGTACCCAGCGCACCATGATTATGAACGCATAGATCATTGCTGTAGGTTTGATCCAGTGGGGTGGTGGTTTTTCCCGCAATGAGGTATTTGCCAAAACCTTCTTCATGTGCAGGGTGTGCATGTGTATCTGCAATACCCCATACAGGCATGGTTACATCCACTTCATAATTTCTGCCCGTTGCATTGTCTGTTAATGTAATGGCATCAAGCACATCGTTTGTAAAACGGAAATGATCTGCATTGATATGGCCCCAGTTGCCGCTGTTGTTATCAACGATCCTGATCCTTGCAACTTTGTCTTTGTAAGATGAAATATCAATTCGCTCACGATACATGAATTCGCTGTTACGAAATGAAGTTTTTTTTGCAGCAGATGACCAACTGCCATCAGCTTGTTTGATCTGCAGTTCTACAAAAAGATTTTGTACATCAGCACCACCTCCAATTAAAAAATAGCAATATTTTGTTGTGATAGTAAATTCTGATGTGGTGAGAGTTCCTGTTGGTCCATCGCCCTGTGTTTGAAAGAAACTGTTACCAACAGGGTTGTTTTCATAAGTGCCCACCCAATGGTTTCCATTTCTACCAATATCATATCCCTGGTCTTTCCAGTAATCGCCGCCTACACCACCGTTATTCAATTCCATCTGATAAAGTATACGGGTAGTAGCAACATTATCTCCAAAAGTCGGTTGATTATTAAATGCAGTACCTTCTTTGCCCCAGCCGGTGAGCCCCTGTTCAAAATTCCAGTTGGGGAATTCAACATCTTTTGTAACCAATGCCAGTGGGGTAAGGGTACCATCCGTTATGATTGGTTTAATTACCTGGAGGGGTGTATCTTTTATTATTGGAAATTTTGTTTTTGCTGTAGCAGGTGCCGGTTTCTGAACAATGATTGACAGGCCAAGATCTTTTTTAATAGGGGAGCCATCTACATTATACACATACCATTGCTTTACTGCTTCATCATATTTAAAAGCAATTTCTTTTGGTTCATAAACTCCTGTGGGGTTTTCGGCCATTGATGCAAAAATCTGTGCATCGGGTTTGCCGTTTAAGGATGACTTGTTGATATACGCAACATTTCCTTTTAAATGATAGCTATCGGCCTGAAATAAAAAATGAGCAGAGTCTGTTACAGGCGAATACATGATCTTAAACTTTACCTTTCCCGGCATGGGGGTTTTATCTGTAGTAAATACATAACAATGCACACCGTTGTTCCAAACACCAACAGGAGATTTAATCAGGTGTTTTGTTTCATCAATGGGAATAGCTACAATAATTGCTTTTGAATTATTGTACAATACATCAATGCTTAACTGTGAATTCTGACCACTCAGGTTGCCAATTTTTGAAGTATGTAAAGTATCCTGCGCACAGACGATCCCATAAATGAAAGAGAGCATCATTATCAGTAAATATTTGTTCATGCAATTGTTTTAATTTTTTAATAATGCTTAATTCTTACGATCAGTTATTCTTTCATCAGCAAATCCACTTTGGCCACAATTTCATTTTCTTTTTTGTTTTTGTCAAAAAAACGAACATTTAAATGATAGGTTTCTCCAACTACCATGGGGTCGCCGGTAGTGAGTGAGGCCTGCAGGACTTTGGCTTCAGATACAGTTGTTCCGTTTACCAGGTCGGCAAATGCATCGGGCAGGTTTAATATTTCTTTGCCGGATTTATCCGTTAATAAAATGCTGCAACCCGGAAACACTTTACCATCTTTTTCTGCAAAATAATCAACTCCGGTTGCTATAATCGCAATTTTACTGCCCATGGTAATTTTATTATCGCCTAAGCGTTTTACATTTCCATCTGCCAGGTAAATGTCATCAATGGTAAGTCCATTATAACTGGTGGATAATCCGGTGGCAAGGTCTTTTTTTACTCCTTTACTGAAGCTGCAGGAGCTTATGACCAAACTGAAAAAAAAGGCAGCATAAAATAATTGTTTGTACATAATAGTTGGGTTTTAAAAATGAAAATTAATTTGGTTGATAATATTTTGTTTTTATTTCCGGTATCAATTCAGTTAATTTTTTTATCCTTGTTTCATCGCTTGGATGGGTAGATAAAAATTGGGGTAATTTAAGCCCGGTATTTTTTGCAGCCATCCGTTGCCAGAAAGGAACGGCTTCATCGGGATTATAACCAGCCATACTCATGAATATCAATCCCAGTTTATCTGCCTCACTTTCCTGCATGCGGCTGTTGGGCAGTTCAAGTGCCAGTGCAGAGCCTATAGAATAGAGTGACAGAAACAGTATTTGTGTTTCCATCTTTTTCTCTTTCAGCGCTTCTTCCAATACCAACCCACCCATACCAATGAGCAATGCTTCACTCATCCGTTCATTGCCATGCCGGGCAATGGCATGGGCTATTTCATGTCCCATCACTACAGCAAGGCCTTCATCGGTTTGTGATACAGGAAGCAAGCCTGTATATACCACCACTTTTCCACCGGGCATGCACCAGGCATTAATGATGTCTTCCTGAATGGTATTGAATTCCCATTTAAACGATTTCAGGTCTTTGCTCATATTGTTTTGCAACATATAAGTTTCTACTGCCTGCTGAATATTTGCTCCAACTCTTGTTACCGTTTGAGCCCTTACATCATTAGGAGAAAGAGTAGGGCTGGCTTTTACAACTGAATCATATTGTGTAAAAGCCATTTCCCTGATCATGAAATCAGGAACAAGGTTCAGTTGTTTACGCCCCGTTATGGGAACTGTTTTGCAGGAAGATATGGCTAGTATCATTACTGCTGAATAAATTATTATCCGGGTATATTTCATCCTGTATATTTTAAGGATAAAAAAAATATTTATCTCAGCATTATTTAATGCTGCTTAATACCTGCTGCGCTTTTGCACCAATAAGTGGTATGGGTTTCTCTTCTCCATTGATGGCATAAATCAATCCCATAATCCAGAATACAAACAAAACCAAACCAACAGGTATTAAAAGCAGTGATATAAGCCAGCCCAGGTAAGGAATAAATAACAGCATGGTCTGTACAATATAAAAAGCGATGCCCACCAGCATGATAAATAAGGATTGCCTGATGTGATAGATTGCAAGCTGGCTTTTATTATTGCTATACATTACATAGGCAATTACCCAACCTATAATGGTAAGGTAACTGATGATGGCAATGCTTTTACCATCCATGTCCTGTGTGGTGGAGTTTGGGTTATTTTCGTTTTGCATGTTGTTTGTTTTTTTGTTTTAAAATTTATTTAGTCAAACTGAGCCTTTTTATCATGTATGTTGTTTAAAAATTTTTCCATTCAGCACCGGTTTCAGCATCGTATCCATATTTGTTTGACACTGTCAATGCTCCAGTTCTATCGGTTTGATAATAGGTCCACCCGATTCTTGTGGCCTGCAGTATTACTGATGTATTCATTGCATTATTACAGCCCATTGTTTCCGAACAGGTCAGAACTTTTATTTTCCCCATTTTTATAATATATACAGGTTTTGGCGCACCGGTACTAAAGTTGGTATTCATAACATTTACCTGCCCGGTCATCAATAATTCACCACTTGCCATGGCTCTTTTTAAATCGGCAGAAGCACCGGAGATATTCATTGTAAAGCTAAACTGGGTATTATTTTTCCCTGTTGAACTGGTGGTTGCTGCCAGTATCCAGCCTTCAAAACCTTTTGCTACAGATTCACCTTTAATTTGTTGGCCTTTTGCGTCGGTAAGCTTTATAAATACATCCGCCTTTTGTGCAATACTCAAAA
>JAYWCV010000190.1:0-28949 GCA_043780275.1 Chitinophagaceae bacterium | reverse complement strand
AGTTTACACTTGATTGAAAAAGGTTTTAAGAAAATAGCTATTGTTACAAATCCAGAAAGATTATCCATCACAAGGGATCGGTTAGCAGGTTTTAAATCTGCTTTATCAGATAGTGGGATAGACGTGGATGAACGAATGATTAAGATTTGCCCACATGGTGGAATGATTGTGGATGAAGTTGAAAAAGCCGTGGATGAATTACTTGAGCTGCATGAAAAACCAGATGCCATTTTTGCCCTGGCCGATAAATTAACAACCGGTTGTTTACGCATTTTAAAATCAAAAGGATTGAAAATTCCAGATGATATGGGCCTGATTGGTTATTCGAATTCTGATCATGTTGAATTATTTTCTCCATCACTATCCGTTATCCGACAACCGGCATTTGAAATGGGTGAAGAATCCATGAAATTTTTACTGCAGTTGATTGATAGTAAAAGACCTGTTGCCAATTTTGAAACAAAAGTGTTGCCAACAAAACTTATCATAAGGGAGTCTACCCAAAAAAGAAAAGTTAAAGAAATTTTGAAATTATAATGGATCAGTCATTATATAAGATGTAAGTAAATGGCATAATTAAATATCTAAAATATTGAATAAAAACATTACATATATCTCAACCTTTTTATTGATTTATCGCATTCAATATTTAGAAAATGAGACGTTTTTTAAAAATGTTTTATAAATAAAAAAGCCGCTTAAAAAGCGGCTTTTTTATTTATTTCTGTGATCCCGCTGGGACTCGAACCCAGGGCCCATACATTAAAAGTGTATTGCTCTACCAACTGAGCTACAGGATCATTTCGCCGTTTAAAACACATTCTTTAAAAACGGAGTGCAAAAATAAGCTTCGGGAGTTTAACTCCCAAAAGTTTTTCAATTTTCAGTGAATTATTTTTTAAACCCCAAATAAAAATTCCATTTATGAAAATTCGATTCATACATTTTATACATTTCAGTTAGGTTTGTAGAAATAAACAACATGTCTTCTTTTTTTAAAAATAAAGTAGTTGCCATTTCCGGTGGCAGTGATGGAATTGGAAAAGCATTGGTTGATGAATTATTAAGCCTGGGTGCTAAAGTTGCTACCTGTGGACGTAATCATCATAAACTTTATGAATTACAAACTAGCTATCCATCCTCCCCATTACACACCGTTGTTGCAGATGTAAGTATTGAAACCGATTGCCGTCATTTTATCAATTCCACCATCAATATGTTTGGTGGTATTGATATACTCATTAATAATGCAGGTGTTTCCATGAGGGCATTATTCAAAGATGCTGATACAGCCGTATTCCGGAAAGTAATGGACATTAATTTTTTCGGCACTCTATATTGCAGCAAATATGCGCTTAACTCCCTGATAGAACGAAAAGGAATTATTGTCGGGGTTTCATCTATTGCAGGATACCGTGGATTACCTGGACGCAGTGGCTACTCTGCATCCAAATTTGCATTACAAGGTTGGCTCGAAGCAATCCGTACCGAGTTGAAAGATGATGGCGTACATGTGATGTGGGTATGCCCCGGATTTACTGCTTCCAATATTCGCAATGCATCATTAACAAAATCAGGAGGCCATCAGGGCGAAAGTCCGATGGATGAAAGCAAATTAATGACATCCGAAGAATGTGCCACTCATGTGTTGAAAGCCATCCAACAAAAAAAACGAACCCTGGTACTTACTTTCACCGGTAAAAAAACCGTTTTTATGAATAAGTTTTTCCCGGCTTGGGCCGATAAATTGGTTCATCATTTTTTCTTTAAAAAAGGGGAGTTGGTAAAATGATTATTTTCGCCTGATACCTGAATTCAAAATCAATTTTTCTATTTTTTCATCATGGCTTTAATAACCCTTACATCTGATATTGGCAACGAGGATTACCTGGTTGGGGCTATTAAAGCACAGTTGCTTCGTATCAATCCCGAATTTAAGCTCATCGACATTTCACATAATATTCCACCGTTTAATTATCCGCAGGCATCTTATGTATGCCGCAATGCCATCAAGAATTTTCCACCACATACTTTTCATATCATTCTGGTCAATCTCTTTGAAGTCAAACCCAAAAAATTGTTATTGGCATTTCACAAGGACCAATATTTATTATGTGCCGATAATGGCATGCTGACCATGATACTGGAGGAAAAACCAGAAATGGTTATTGGGCTTGATATGGAAGAGACTGCGATAAAAAACACTTTGTATTGCACGGAGATAATGGGCAGGGCCATTCATAAAATCAACAATGGCGAACCCATTCTCCATGTTGGTGAAGAAGACCATAATTATTTAGAAAAAAATCCCTTACGCCCAATAGTTAATGATGGTTGGATGGAGGGCCATATTATTTTTATCGATCGTTTTGAAAACGTTATTGTAAATATCACCCAGGATGAATTTGAAAAACAAAGAGCCGGAAGGAAATTCAAAATCGTTTTCAAACGGGATGAAATGATTGAGAAAATAAGTGAAACTTATGCAGATGTTCCTGAAAGTGAAAAACTGGCTCTTTTCAATAGTGCCGGCTATCTCGAAATTTCTATAAACAAAGGAAATGCTGCTGGTTTATTCGGACTGAAAGGATATAATGAAAAAAGTCAACAAGTATCTTCCATCATGCAAACCCGATTATTCTATCAGACAGTACGGGTTTATTTTGATTAATTATGGACGTTCAATTTTCCTGTATTTAACTTAATTATTTTATCCAGTTTTGAACTATCCCTATCAAAATCCTAAATAAAAGATTAGGGGCATAAAAATCATCCTGCTTCCCTATTTTTGCCTACATATAAATTAATGCTTTATGAATTTCAAAAAAGTTAACAACCTTACAGGATGGCTGGTATTTGCCCTTGCAAGTGTAGTGTATATCATTACCCGTGAAGCTACTTCGAGTTTATGGGATTGTGGCGAATTTATTGCCAGTGCATTCAAAGTACAGATGCCCCACCCTCCCGGTGCCCCGGTTTTTGTTTTGTTAGGAAGGCTTTTTGTTGTTCTTTTCAGTGGAGGTGAAGCAGCCAATGCTGCCAGTTCGGTAAACTTGCTAAGTGCCATAGCCAGTGCTTTTACCATTTTGTTTCTGTTCTGGACCATTACCCATTTTGCCCGCAAGATGATGATTACGGTGCATGAAGAACCAAATTCAAACCAATTGATTACAATCATGGGTGCTGGTATAGTTGGTGCACTTGCATATACTTTTTCCGATTCGTTCTGGTATAGTGCTGTTGAAGGTGAAGTGTATGCTCTCTCTTCTTTTTTCACTGCACTTGTTTTCTGGGCCATGCTTAAGTGGGAACATGCATCAGATAAAGCTGTAGATGCAACCGCAAAATTCCAGGCAGATAAATGGATCATCTTTATATTTTTTATGATGGGCCTGTCTATCGGTGTTCACTTATTGAACTTATTAACCATCCCTGCCATTGTGATGATTTATTATTTCAAGCGGTACAAGTTCACGATGAAAGGTGCCATTGCCGCTTTCATTATTGGTTGTTTAATTACCGGTGTGGTACAGGTTGCCGTTATTCAATATTCCATCAAATTGGCCGGCAAGTTTGATATTCTGTTTGTCAACAATTTCAACCTTCCTTTCTTCTCCGGCTTTATTGTTTTCTTTTTAATACTTGCTTTATTAGTTGTCTTTGGAATTCGTTTGGCAAAAAAGAAAGACTGGCCTTTTTTACGTTTGGGACTTTGGTGTTTTGTATTCATTATGATGGGGTACTCTGCTTATGTAACTCCATTGGTTCGTTCAAATGCCAATCCGGCAATTGATATGAACAATGTTGACAATCCAATGAGTCTTACATACTATCTAAGCCGTGAACAATACGGATCGGCCCCGATTCTTTATGGCCCGCATTTCCAGGCAGCTTATAAATATGGCAGCAATGGTTATGTGGTACTGAAAGACGGTGAAATGAAATATGTAAAAGGCAAGGATAAATATATTGAAATTGGCCGTGAGCAGGAACCCGAATATGAAGATGCAGATATGCAATTATTCCCCCGTGTATGGGATAGAAGTAATGACCAGGGACATGCTACTTTTTATGCTCAATGGTTAAATCTTGGTCAGAACAGGGACCCCCAAAGCGGGCAGGTTACCGGATTTGAAGCACCCACTTATGGAGATAATGTAAATTGGTTTATGACCTATCAGATGGGCTTCATGTACTGGAGGTATTTTATGTGGAATTTTGCCGGAAAACAAAATGATACACAAGGATTCGGAAATGTAAGAGACGGTAACTGGGTATCTGGTTTTTCATTTATTGATAATGCCAGGTTGGGTGATCAGGATAAATTACCGGAAAGTGCCAAAAATAATAAAGCACATAATAATTTATTCTTCCTTCCTTTCTTGCTGGGTATTTTAGGTTGTGTTTATCAATTTTATAAAACAAAAAAAGATTGGGTAGTAACTTTCTTACTATTTTTCTTTACCGGCATTGCTGTTGTATTATACCTTAATCAACCGGGTAATCAACCCCGTGAACGGGATTATGCCTATGTTGGTTCCTTCTATGCATTTGCTATCTGGATTGGTTTGGCTGTTGTTGCCTTTACTGCATTAGCCAGGGATATTAAAAACAAAATGCAGTTTCAAAATATTTTAATGTATGGTTCTATTCTAACCTTTTTCATCACGTTAATGAGCGGCATTTATGGTAGTGGCGCATTTTTATCAGCCATATTTACAACTATCATTTATGCAGCATTTGTAACAGCCATCAGTTTTATAATTCATGCTGTTTCATCGTCCGGTAAAAATGAAAAGATAATCAGTATTTCTGCTACTGTATTATGCCTAATTGTTCCATTATTTATGGCCACACAGGAATGGGACGACCACGACAGAAGTCAAAAGACTGTTGCAAGAGATATGGCCATCAACTACCTGGAAAGTTGTGCACCAAACGCTATCATTTTTACCTATGGCGATAATGACACCTATCCGCTTTGGTATGCACAGGAAGTAGAAGGAGTAAGACCTGATATTCGCATTATCAATAACAGTTTATTAGGTATCGATTGGTATATCAACCAGCTGCGATATAAAATAAATGAAAGTGCACCGATAGATGTGATTTGGTCGGCCGATCAGATTCAGGGACATAAGAGAGAGTATTTACGCTACCAGGCATCAGGGTCCGCAGATAGGTATTATGATCTATATGATGTCATGAAAAATGTAGTAGGTGCTGGTGATAATGTAAATTCTTTCCCGGTAAAAAAATTCAGTATCCCGGTTGATTCTGCTTTGGTAAAAAGTAACGGAACTGTAACTGCAAACGATATAATTTTATCTCAATTAAATTTCGAACTTCCGGCTGACAGAAATGATCTGACACGAGGAGATTTAATGATCCTGAATATCATTGCAGCCAACCACTGGAATAGACCCATTTATTTCACTTCTTCCCAGTCTAATTTAGGATTGGATAACTACCTGCGAAAAGATGGAATTTCTTTCCGGCTTGTCCCAATCAGCAATAATACCGGGTACAATACGGATTGGATGATGGATAAAATGCTGACTAAATTCAAATTCGGAGGCACTCAATTAGCAGGCACTTATTTCGATGAGGAAAACCGCAGGCATTTAAATAATATCCGCATGTCGTTTGCAGAATTGGCCAGTGTTTTAGCTGATAAAGGAAGAAAAGAAGAAGCCAAAACAATTCTTAGAACTTATGTAGAAAACACAAAGGAAACGGTATTTGCCTATGGAATGAGCAGCCGGTATAATTCACAAAACCAGGCTAGCCTTATTTTCCTGGAAGCCTGTTATAAAGCTGGTGATGAAGAATTGGCCAATAAAATAAAAACATCGTTGAAAAAAGATCTGAATCAGCAAACCCGTTATTTTACTTATTTAAAAACAAGTAATCAGGCATTATTTTCTTCCATGGAATATGAAGAAGAATCCAATAACCGTTTACTTCAATTGTTTGACATGATTGATAAAAAATATCAACCAGGCACTGCATTACCTGTTGTACCGGTTTTACCAAAAGTAGATTCGGGTAAGTAAATTTTCTGTTTAACAGAAACCCTGTTCAGTTAACTGAACAGGGCTTTTTATTAATTAATACCGCTTATAAACAGTAAATCAAGATGGTATAACATACAGTTTGTTCTTGCAACGTCAGGCAGATTTCAAATAATTGTATATTGTATCAATTCAAAAAGAAAGATGAAAGGATTTAATTTCAGTAAATACGATCCCAACCAACATGCTAAACCCAGGTTTGACCAATTAATGGATTTATTCATGCAATTGCTCTCGTATACCAATGCAGATGCAGCTGAAGCTTTGAACTGGCTGAATGAACTGGATAAAAAATACGAACTCACAGACTCGCAATATGGCATGGGTGATTTTATAGAAGAATTAAAAGAAAAAGGATTTTTGAATGAAAATGAAAATACCGGCAAAATTGAAATAACACCTAAAACAGAACAAGGCATCCGAAAGAAAAGCCTGGAAGATATTTTCGGAAAATTAAAAAAAGCGAAAAAAGGAAATCATCAAACATTTAAACCGGGACAAGGTGATGAAATAAATCCGGAAACAAGATCATTTCAGTTCGGAGATCGCATGGAACAAATTGATTTTACCGAATCAATCCGAAATGCACAAATCAATCATGGCATTGATAGTTTCCGCATGCAGGAAGATGATTTGTCGATTAGAGAAACGGATTTGAAAACGCAAACTTCCACGGTGCTGATGATTGACATCTCTCATTCTATGATCCTTTATGGTGAAGACCGTATAACACCTGCCAAAAAAGTAGCCATGGCCTTGAGCGAACTAATTACAACCCGTTATCCAAAAGACACACTGGACATAGTGGTGTTTGGAAACGATGCATGGCCAATTGAAATAAAAGACCTCCCCTATTTACAGGTAGGTCCTTATCATACCAATACTGTTGCTGGTTTGGAATTAGCCATGGATATTTTGCGTCGAAGAAAAAATCAGAACAAACAAATTTTTATGATCACGGATGGTAAACCTACCTGTCTGAAAATTGGCAGTAGATATTATCAGAATAGTTTTGGTCTCGATAGAAAAATTACAACCCGATGTCTGAACCTTGCCTCACAATGTAAAAAACTGAAAATTCCGATTACAACATTTATGATTGCATCCGACCCCTATCTGCAAAAATTTGTTACGGAATTTACGGAGACCAATAACGGCAAAGCATTTTTCGCATCGCTCGACAAATTAGGTTCTTTTATTTTCCGAGATTTTGAAAGTGGAAAAAGGAAAACCGTATATTAAAATTAATCTTATACTTATTTAGAAATAAAAAAATGGACATTACGAAAATCAATACACTAGTAGAACTTCAAGCAAGTGGTTACAAATCCAGAACCATCAAACAGGAAATCAGAAAAAACCTGATAAAGAAATTAAAACAAAATGAAAACAGCTTTCCCGGTATTTTGGGCTTCGAAGATTCGGTGATCCCGGATGTGGAAAGGGCTTTGCTGAGTCAGCATAATATTTTATTTCTGGGTTTACGTGGTCAGGCAAAAACAAGAATGGCCAGGCTGATGACCGAGTTGTTGGATGAATATGTTCCCACTATAAAAGGTAGTGAGTTGAATGATGATCCGTTGAATCCAATATCAAAATATGCCATCGATCAAATAGCCGCTCATGGCAATGAAACCGCTATTCATTGGGTTCATCGCAGTGAACGTTACGGCGAAAAATTGGCAACCCCTGATGTGAGCGTTGCTGACCTGATTGGCGATATTGATCCGATCAAAGCAGCAAATATGAAACTTAGTTTCTCCGATGAAAAAGTAATTCATTATGGCATTATTCCCAGAAGCAACCGCAGCATTTTTGTTATCAATGAATTGCCCGATCTGCAGGCAAGAATCCAGGTAGCTTTATTTAATATTCTGGAAGAAGGTGATATTCAGATACGTGGTTTTAAATTACGTATTCCGCTCGATATTCTATTTGTATTTACGGCCAATCCCGAAGACTATACCAATCGTGGATCGATAGTAACACCATTGAAGGACCGTATCGAAAGTCAGATTCTGACACACTATCCAAAAGATCTGGAAACGGCTTTATTAATTACTGAGCAGGAAGCACAAATAAGTGAGGAACAGAAATCATTGGTAAAAGTAAGTGATCTTGTAAAAAGACTTATTGAACAGGTAGCCTTTGAAGCCCGTAACAGCGAACTGGTTGATAAAAAAAGCGGTGTAAGTGCAAGGCTTACTATTTCTGCATACGAAAATGTAATCAGTGCAGCTGAAAGAAGAGCATTGATCAATCATGAAAAAAATACGCAGGTCTGGATCAGTGATCTGGTTGGTATCATTCCATCCATAACCGGAAAGATAGAATTGGTTTATGAAGGAGAACAGGAAGGACCTTATCAGGTTGCCATGAATTTATTAGAGAAATCGATCCGCTCACAGTTTGTAAAATACTTTCCCGATCCGGAAATATTGAAGAAAAGAAAAAGGGAGGAGAATGTAAAAGAAACAAATCCTTACAAACCCATTACGGCTTGGTTTGATAAGGGCAATAATCTGGATATTCTTTTCAATGCAAATGATAAAGAAAAATCAATGATTCTATACAGTGTAGACGGTTTACATGCTTTGGTAAAAAAATATTTCAAACAAGCCAATGAAGAAGAAACATCCATGCTGATGGAATTTGTTTTACATGGTTTAGCAAGCTATTCATTGATCAGTAAAAAAATGGTTGAAAACGGAATCGAATTCAAAGACCTGATGGGATCTATGATGGATTTTGGAAACAAAAGTTTTGAAGAAGAATTTGATGACGAATTATAAAATATTTACTTCCCTTTCCAGATCAACATTAAATTTTTCTTTTATCGAAATCATTATCTCAGTACTTAAATTATAAATCTCCTGTCCGGAAGAATGACCATGATTAACCAAAACCAATGCCTGTTTTTCATGGCATCCGGCATCCCCCTTCCGGTAACCCTTCCAGCCAGCCTGTTCAATCAACCAGCCGGCTGCAAGTTTTACAATTCCTTCTTTAACCTGGTATCCAACAATGCCGGGATATTTTTCCTGCAATTTCTTAAATAAAGATTCAGTTATCTGCGGATTTTTAAAAAAGCTTCCTGCATTACCAATGATTTTCGGATCGGGTAATTTCGAAGAACGGATATGGATGACAGCCTGTGAAATAGCCTGAATAGAAAAATTCTTTACTCTCATTTTTTCCAGTTCCTGAATGATAGCTCCATAACTTGTATGGAAAACCGGTTTTTTATTTAACCGGAAACAAACATGCAGAATAACAAACTGATTCCTGAATTTATTTTTAAAAACACTGTTCCGGTATCCAAATTCACAATCATTATTTGTAAACTGCCATATTTTTTTTTCTTCTAAATGAAACGCTTCGAGGCTATGAAATATTTCTTTCAGTTCCACTCCATAAGCCCCGATATTCTGCATGGGTGAAGCTCCTACATTTCCGGGAATCAATGACAGGTTCTCCGCTCCTGCCCAATTCCTTTTCATGCATTGCTGTACAAAAGAATGCCAGTTTTCACCGCCACCGACTTTTACATAAATATGTTCGGCATCTTCACGAATGATTTCTATTCCATGAATTTCATTTTTTAAAACCACCCCATCTATATTGGCCGTAAAAAGAATATTGCTGCCACCACCTAAAAATAATTTATTCAATTTTGGTTCAAAATCAATAGACTCAACTAGTTCAGAAACATTGGAGAATGTTGAGAAATAACGTGCATTTACATCTATTGCAAACGTATTGAATTCCTTTAATGAAAAATTTTGACGAAATTGCATTTGAATTCAAAATTAAAGAAGATCTGCTAATTATATGAATACAAATATTGCAACGCTTATTGGTGCTACCGGACTTATTGGGAATCATTTATTGGAACATCTGATTGCAGATTCCGAATTTGAAAAAATAAAATTGATTGTAAGAAGGCCATTGGAAATGAATGATCCAAAAGTTGAAATACTGGTTATTGATTTTGAAGACCAGGCTGCATTTGAAAAAGCCATTACAGATAGCAACGTTGTATTTTGCTCAATAGGTACCACTCAACAAAAAGTAAAAGGAGACCTGCTAGCTTATCGGAAAATTGATTATGATATTCCGCTGAATGCAGCCATTCACTGCAAAAAAACAGGATGTGAAACATTTATATTGGTATCATCTGTTGGAGCCGAATTAAAAAGCCGGACTTTTTACCTGAGGCTAAAAGGTGAAGTTGAATCCCATATAAAAAAACTTGGATTCAATTCATTATACATCATGCAGCCATCGATGTTGTTGGGAGACCGGAAAGAATTCAGAATGGGAGAACGGATTATGCAGATGGTTATGAAACTTGTTTCCGTTATTTTAGTTGGAGATTCTGCAAAATTCAAACCTATACATGCAAGCCAGGTGGCTATTGCAATGATTCATGCAGCCAAGGAAAATAAATCCGGGGTACATGTTTGGACCTATAATACCATATTGGATATTCATTCTAAAAAATAGAATCCACATCCGGTACAATGATGACTGATCTGAATCTTTTTTGTTGATGAATCAATAAGGTCTGCATGTCGATATCTGCTTTACAGTTTTCTATAAATCGCATATCGCGGGGAAGCTTAAAAAGCATTTCCATCCGGTATTGATTTCGTACTCTATTGATAACCGGTTCTGCCGGGCCAACAATATATTTTCCATATCGGGTACGCAACCCATCCGCAAATTGTTTAGCTGCATCCTCAACAACATCTTTTACCCGATGCCGGAAAAGAATATGAATGATTCTGGAGAATGGAGGATAAAAAAATTGTTTCCGTTGATCAATCTCCCTCTCATACATCTTCTTATAATTATGCTCCTGAACCAATTTTAATAAAGGATGACCAACCTGTGCAGATTGTATCAATACCTTGCTTGTATTGTCTTTGCGGCCTGCACGGCCACTCACCTGCTCCATCAGTTGAAAAGCTCTTTCATTCACCCTGAAATCGGCAAAATGCAATAAGCCATCAGCATCCAATACGCCAACCAGATCGACCCGTTCAAAGTCAAGCCCTTTTACAACCATTTGTGTCCCCACTAAAATATCTATCCTTCCCTGTTCAAATTGTTGTATCAATGTATCATGCGCATTTTTCCCCCTCACGGTATCCATATCCATCCGTGCAATTTTTGCATGAGGAAATTCTTCCCGCAATTGTTCTTCAATTTTTTCTGTACCAAAATTCTTTTGAATAAATTGATGATTACCGCAGGCCGCACAGGTTTGCAATGGCGGATAGGTTGTCCCGCAATAATGACAAAGCAATTTATTGCTCAACTTATGAAAGGTCAGCGAAACTGCACAGTGCTTACATTGAGGAATCCATGCACATACTTTACAAACCTGGTAAGGTGTATAACCCCGCCTGTTTTGAAATAAAATCACCTGTCTTTTTTTGGCCAATGTTTCATTGATCGCATCAATCAGTTCCTGCGTCAGCATGATTTTAGCGCCGGATTTATTTGCATTCTTTTTTGTATCAATAATTTTTATTCCCGGTAACTGCACATCGTGAAAACGTTTGTCCATTTCTACCAAACCATATTTCCCTGTTACCGTATTATGATATGTTTCCAGCGAAGGTGTAGCACTGCCCAATAAAACTTTTGCATCAAATATGGCTGCATAATAAATCGCTGCATCCCTTGCGTTATACCTTGGTGCAGGATCCTGCTGCTTGAAAGAACTGTCATATTCCTCATCACAGATAATCAATCCCAGGTTATTGAATGGCATAAATAAAGACGACCTGGCTCCCAACACAATTTTCATTTCGCCATGCTTTATTTTATTCCAGATCTCCACCCGTTCATTCTGATTGAATTTGGAATGATACACTCCGATATTTCCACCGAAATGTTTTTGTAATCGACGAATGATTTGAGAAGTGAGTGCAATCTCGGGCAACATAAATAAAACCTGCTTGCCTTTGCTGATAAATTCTTCAATCAGTTTTACATATACCTGTGTTTTGCCACTGGCAGTAACTCCATGTAAAAGACAAACCGGTTTTTCTGTAAAAATTTCTTTGATGGATGTCAACACATTTTCCTGAAGGGTGGATAATGTAAAATCAATTTGTACAGCTTTGGGCAAAGCAAGTATCCGGTCAATATTTCTTTTTTCAATTCGAAGAATGTTTTTTTCTACCAGGCCTTTTAACTGCGCATCGGATGCATCCGATTTTTTTAATAAGGAAGATTTGATAACTTCTCCTTCGGTTTTTTGCAAATGCAAATAACTCAACAATAGTTCCATTTGCTTGGGTGCACGGCTCCAGTTATTTAATAGGTCAGACAATTTGTCTTCATTTTCAAATTCAGGTTCTAATAAAACATAGGTTTCTTTTTTGGGTTTGTAACCTTTTTGCAAGGTTTCCCAAACAAAGCAAACCCGTTTATTGATCAGCCGGTTTATGACAGGATAAATATTCGATGAATCAAGGATCTGCTGAATTTCTGTAAGTTTCAATTCATTTTTGATTTGCAAAGCCTCTGCTACCATGTATTCATCATGATCGAGCATCGAAAAGTCTTCGCCATATTCTTCATTGAAAACAACGATGCTCTCACTGCTTAATTTAAAATGTGCCGGCAATGCTGCAGCCATCACTTCACCTTCGCTGCACATATAATAGGCAGCCATCCACTCCCATAATTTTAATTGTTGCTCATACAATACCGGTTCTTCATCAAGCAGGTTGAGAATATCTTTCGGATCAAAAAGGTCTGGTTTCTGTTGTATCAGTTTTTTTACAAGGCCTGCATATTTTTTATTTTTCCCCAGATTTACTTCCACTCTGCAGCCGGGAATAATCTTTCCTTTTAAATGTTCCGGTATTTTCCAGGTATAGTTTTTGGGCAAAGCCAATGGAATGACAATCTCAGCATAAGAAGCATTACTTCCGCTTTCGATTAAAGATGAATTTCCATTCACTATTTTTTCATGCATCTCCTCCATCATACTTTATACTAAATTATTGCAAACTTTTTTCAATTCAATTCAACTGAGCTTTATTATCATTAGTCTTTATCCAGCTAGCTTTATATTCCCGTAATTTTTGATCCATCACTTCCATTACTTTCTTTTTCAAACCATCCACATCATCTGGCAAAAAAACTTCAATTGGAATTTCAGCCAAATATACCGACCTGTTTTTACCCGGATTCAAGGATAATAAACTGCTATAATGCATCCGGTCATAAGCATCTAAAAATAATACCGGTTTAATGGGTGTTTGTGTTTCCAAAGCCACTTTAAAAGCACCATCATAAAATCCTTTTAAAGGTTCTGAAGAATAATTAAAAGTTCCTTCAGGAAATACCATAATCGAAATTCCTTTATTGATAATTGACTTTAGTATACGCACACTTTTAGCCCGGTCTTCGGCATTGCTACGATCTACTGTCACGATAGCTTTTTGGTATATATATCCAAAAATGGGCACTTTAGTCATTTCCACTTTCCCCAATGGCCGAAATGATTGACGAAAAGTTTTTACCAGCAGTGCCGCATCCAAAAATGAAATATGATTTGAAACAAAAATATATGACTTCGACTTGTCATGCGGCACTTCGTACAAATTTCGATGACGGATGGCTACCAAAAAAAACCAAATATCAGCCCATACCATACAAAGCCGGATAATCAAATTCCCACCTTTAATTCTTCCAAAAAAAGAAGAAAGAAAAACAAAAGGGAAAATTACTAACATAATGGTGATGAACAAACAAACTGCATAAACCACATATACAACCCTGATCAACCTTTCAATCATTCCCATGTTCAATTGTTTTTATATTTCCTTTCGTCTCCGGGGCAGTCACATGTCCAATCTTTTTCAAGGTCTATTACGGTAATCACTTTTGTTTTATTATCGCATTGTCCAAAAACAATCCGAACCCGTTGACTGTCTCTGGTTATTCCTTCCACAGAATAAATCGGACAAGGAATTGCTTTCACATCGCTTTTTTTATAATTTAATTCACCTTCTTCCATCAATTCTTCCACCTCGGTCTGAGATATTTTCCGGCAACTCATCCTGCACCTGGCATGCACCGTATATTCGATAAAGGAAATACGCCGATCGAAACCACGGTCACGATCGACATCTTTAACCTCGGAGCCTGATTTGGTTTTTTGTACAATTTCATTTTTTACTATATCTGTTCCCTGATCCCTTTTTTCTTTATACTTTAAAAGAATAATAGATAGTATTGCCAAAAGGGCTAAAAATATATAAGGAGCTTTTTTTGACTTCATATCCGATTGATTTCTGTTGCAATTTAAGTTCTATTGTCAAAAGGAGAAATCTAAATCATAACTTATCTTTGCGGCTCATATGGAACAGAGAAGAACAGTTGCATTTCATACACTAGGTTGTAAGCTTAATTATTCCGAAACCTCCACGATTTCCAGAATGCTGGAAAATGAAGGTTTTGATAAAAAAGAGTTTACAGAAGTCGCTGATGTATATGTTATCAATACCTGTTCCGTAACAGATAATGCCGATAAGGAATGTAGACAATTAGTCCGAAGGATTCAACGCAAAACCCCCGAGAGTCTGGTAGTAATAACCGGCTGTTATGCTCAATTAAAACCAAAGGAAATTGCTGAAATCCCGGGAGTAGACTTGGTTTTAGGAGCTGCTGAAAAATTTAATATCGTCCAACACCTGAAAGAATTGACCAAAGGAGATTCGGCAAAAATTTGCAGTTGCGATATTGGAGAAGTTTCCGATTTCAATTCCTCTTTTTCTTTATATGACCGTACCCGGACTTTTTTAAAGGTGCAGGATGGTTGCGATTATAATTGTTCTTTCTGTACAATTCCAATGGCAAGAGGTAAGAGCAGAAGCGACAGCATCAGCAATGTGCTTAAAAACGTGGAAGAGCTGGCTGCAAACGATGTAAAAGAAATTGTTTTGACAGGGGTGAATCTTGGAGATTTCAGCCCCCCTAAATCCCCCCAAAGGGTGGACTTAAAGAATCCAATCAATGAAAATTTCTTTTCATTGATAAAAGAACTGGAAAAAGTTGAAGGCATTCAACGTTACCGCATATCTTCTATTGAACCCAATCTTTTAACAAACGAGATCATTGAGTTTGTCGCCAACAGCAAAAAAATCATGCCACATTTCCATATTCCTCTTCAAAGCGGATCGAATAAAATACTGGGCCTGATGAGACGGCGTTACAAACGTGAGTTGTATGTAGAGCGGGTAATGCTTATTAAAAAATTGATGCCGCATTGTTGTATAGGAGTCGATGTGATTGTTGGTTTCCCCGGAGAAACGGAAGAAGACTTTAAAGAAACTTTTGAC
The DNA here is from genome assembly GCA_043780275.1 of Chitinophagaceae bacterium. Classification (GTDB taxonomy): domain Bacteria; phylum Bacteroidota; class Bacteroidia; order Chitinophagales; family Chitinophagaceae; genus MGR-bin208. The sequence goes on along the minus strand of JAYWCV010000190.1, from coordinate 13,507 downwards.
TTCCTGCATTCATTGGATATATCATACCTGCATGTTTTCACCTACTCGGAAAGAGCCAACACAGCTGCACTGGATATTGTACCTGTGGTGCCCATAAACGTGAGGCATGACAGAAACAGGATGCTCCGCAATCTTAGTTATATGAAAATGCAATACTTCACTGAGCAGCATCACGGCCAAAGTAGAAAAATACTTTTTGAAAGCTGCAACAAAAATGGAATGATGGAAGGGTTTAGCGATAACTATATCAAAGTGACAACCCCATTTACCGAAGCGCTGGAAAACAGTATTGTTGATTGGACAATATAAACAGTAGTCACTTTTTTTTAAAAAGTATTTTAAGACTTAACAATTGCTAAGCAACCTTTTCATGGAATTTGTGTCTATATAAGCAAATGAATAAATATAATGTAAGCATATCGTTTGAATGGAGTGAAGAATTCGCCGCACTGGTACCGGCTCACCGCAGATATATCAATTTCCTGATTGATAAAGGTATAGTCGATCATTATGCTGTTTCCCTTGAATCGCAACGGGCATGGATAACCTTGAATGCCGTTGACAAGGAAGATGTAACAGGCAAAATGAAAAAAAGTCCGTTGTATCCATATTTCCTCAAGATGGATATTGATGAACTGGTTGTATTGGATGGATTGAATTACCGGATGCCTTCTTTTCAATTGAATTGATTTTTTATAGAATATTTCACGTAAATAAATATGGAAATCTTTGTATCAGCATCTCCTTAAATAAATTTTAATCATGAAAATAATATTTCTGACAGCCATTCTTTTTTTTAGTTTCTTCTCAGCAAAAAGCCAATACAAGAATTTCATTGACCAACCGCATATTGAAGTCAATGGCAATGCAGATACATTGGTTACACCAAATGAAATTTATATCAGGATACTTATTTCGGAAAAGGACACAAAGGACAAAATTTCCATAGAAGATATGGAACGGAAAATAGTCAATACCCTGAAGTCCTTAGGAATTGATACAGAAAAAGACCTGACGACCAATGATATTTCCAGCAATTTTAAATTCTATTTTTTAAAAAGTAAGGATGTATTGAAAACAAAACAATACATATTGAAAGTTAAAGATGCAGTAACTGCAAGTAAGGTATTTATCGGACTGGAAGATATTGCTGTTTCAAATACTTCCATTGACAGGGTTGACCATTCGGACCTTGAAAATATTAAAAACATCATGCGTTCGAGAGCCATTGAGAATGCAAAATCAAGGGCTACTGCTCTAACAAAACCATTAAACCAGGTTGTTGGTGCGGCCATACACATTACAGATAATGAAAACTTTTACGTTAATCGAATGCAACAGCAGGATATAGGTATTGCATATAGCATAGCAAACAAGAACGCGGAAGAGTTACCAAAAATCGAGTTTGAAAAAATCAGGATCGTTTCCAATATCAACGCTAAATTTATTTTAAAATAATTATTTAATCCCAACAACTTTTTTTCCCTGATTATTTCAACCTTATATAATGCAAAAAATTACACATCTCTCTTTGCTTGTAAATGATTATGATGAAGCCATTGATTTTTACATCAATAAACTTGGTTTTAATTTAATGGAAGACACAAAACTTAGTGCAAGTAAGAGATGGGTACGGATAGCCCCTAATGGATCAGGTGATTGTTGTTTATTATTGGCAAAAGCAGCAAATGAAGAACAAAAAAGCAGGATTGGCAACCAGGCCGGTGGACGGGTTTTTCTTTTTTTGCATACCGATGACCTGGAAAGAGATTATCAAAATTTACTGAAAAATCAAATAAAAATTATCCGCGAACCTGTTGTGGAAGCATGGGGAACAGTACTGGTTTTTGAAGACCTGTATGGAAATCTTTGGGATTTGATTGAACCGAAATAAAATATCAACTACTTAAATACTGGGCTTAACTTCTTAAGCCCTTTTTTCGTTTTCAGTTTCCACAGTCAAGTTCTTTTCATACTTGATAAAAAAGGAGAGCCAGATAGTTCTTGAAATACGCATAAAATAAGGTTGCAATAATATCATCGATACGGCGTTGATACCAATCCACCAAAACAATCGATTATCTTCTAAGGAGAACCCAATCAAAACCCACCAAGCAATAAACGTAAAAATAGAAAACGCAACGGTCAATGCATAACTCACATACCCGGTTCCATAATAAAATCCTACTTCAATTTCCATCTTCTGACTACATACCGGGCATCTGTTGTGCATCTTCATAAAGTTTTTAAACTGATATGAACTTTTACTCAGAAACATATCCCCTTTTCTGCAATGAGGACATTTATGATTCAACATGGACCATATATAACCGGGAGTTTTTGTGTTTACTTTTTTGGTCATAAAAAATTTAATTGATAATTCTACTGCTGTTAAAAAAAACGACATGAAGAAAATACCCGTTGACTGCAATAGTTTTTGACTTCAGCAAAATTACCATTTTACAAAGACATTTTATGATGGCTAATTAATATTTTGATGTACTGAAAGAGATAATTCTTCTCTACAACTCATATCTTAAACCAAAAAATTATACAATGAAATTACTGATCAATTTTAACGCTGTAAAGTTGAAAGATGGTATCAGGCAGATGATAACTGAAACTTAGTATGTTTGCGACTTAGTGGCAAAAAAACATAGCCACGAAGGCACGAAGACACAAAGAAACACAAAGAAAAAACTTGGCGCCTTAGTGTCTTTGCGGCAAAAATACATAGCCACCAAGACGCTAAGCAACAAAGTAATACAAAGAAGATACAAAATATTCATGCTTGCTGGTAATTGGAATGAAAATATTTATAGCCGGCACATCAAAATATTAATTAGCTTTTTTGATGATCCTTTTCAAGCCACTTCATCACAGCCCTGATTTCGACATATGAAAAATTACTGCCGAGTTTTTCTTTATAAAATGTGGATTTATTTCCGGGCTCTGATTGAATAAGGTCGATAATTGTTTGAAGCTTTCCATCCGAAACAAATGCATGCACCTCTACTTCTTCACTTGGAATAAAATGAAGCAGGTGTCCCTCCACTGTACTTATCGCCAGGTTTCGTTCTGTTGCTATTTCGGCAAAATTTTTTCCTTCTTCATAAAGTTGCAGAGTTATACGATAGGTATCACCCTTTACCGCTTTCCCTGTTTTTATTTCTTTGCCTGTCAAGTCAGACAATTGAATAATTTTTGGTTTTTGCTGTTCTTCTACCATATGCAAAAGCTCATCCATTTTTACAGTTTGATGTAATGCTTCCGCTATTTTAAAGGCTTCCTCCACCGCTTGTTTCTTTCGTTCAATAGCCATTTGCAGCTCAAGTAAATCTTTTAAGTATTTTTTTGCTTTTGATTTTACTTTAATCTCAGAGACATGTTTCTTTATTGGATTCAGCAAATTTTCCTCCAGTTCTTTTTTAAAATAATTGCTGGCCGCTGTTGTTCGTTCAAAAAGTTTTTGATAATGATCTTCTTCGCAGCTGTTGAATAAAAACTCCAGTGTCTTCATAAAAGAATCAGCAACAGTCTTTAGCTTAAGGTCTTCTTCATTCAGTTTCAACGCCCATTCAATACAGGTATTTTTATCAGGAATTTTTCTTGTTTCATAGGCATCAACATGTAAGCTGATCTGCTCTGCCAACTTTGTCCAACTAAAACCCTGTAACAATTTATAGCGAATAAAAACTTTTTGTTCGGCTACCAGTATTTCCTGCAATACATCTTCAGTCATTTCATTTTGCACATACTCCATAACCCTTGCATCGGTACTGATGCTGTGTGGATTGATACGGCTGAACAATATCAATCCTTCTATATTGGTTAAACGACTAAGAGCTACATATACCTGTCCGGGAGCAAATGAAGCACCTGCATCAATGATGGCTTTATCAAAAGTGAGGCCCTGACTTTTATGAATGGTAATAGCCCAGGCAAGCCTGATTGGATATTGTGTAAAGCTGCCCAGCTCCTCTTCTTCAATCTTATCTTTTTCGGAATCGTATTTATACCGGAGGTTTATCCATTTTTCTTTTTCCAATTCAAGATCGTAATCTTCATCCGGAAATGAAACCCATATACTTTCCTCTTCAATTTTACTGATAACGCCGATTTTTCCATTATAAAAACGTCTTGCTTCACCCTTATCATTTTTAATAAACATAATCTGTGCTCCCTGCTTCAGGGAAACCTGCTTTTCTACCGGGTACATATTTTCATAAAACTCGCCGAAGATTTCTGCCTCAAACTGATGTTTCTTTCCTTTCAACTTAGCCAGTTGATTTTCATTAATTGTATCGGCTTTTGCATTATGCGAAGTAAGAGTGATATAATTTTCTTCTTTTTGTGGTTCATAGCCCGGCTTATAAAACCGATGTAGTTCCTGCATATCTGCTTCGGTACAACAATTGTTGCGGATATTATTGAGGATGCTGATAAAATGATGATCGCTTTGCCGGTAAATTTTCTTTAATTCAATAAATACAGGGATTGATTGTTTCAATGACTGCGCATCAAAAAAGAAAGGGCTTTTATAATATGGGCGAAGCAGTTCCCATTCGTCATTTTTTACAACAGGGGGTAATTGAAAAAGATCGCCTATATAAATCATTTGCAAACCACCAAACGGTATCAGCGGCTGCCGGCGAACATGCCGAAGTACCACATCAATCATATCCAAAACATCGGCCCTTAGCATGGATACTTCATCAATGATCAGCATATCCAGCTCCCGTAAAAGGTTTCGACGGGCACTGGTCATGCGCATATTTTTCAGCAAACTCTGGCTGTTGTTTGTACGTCCGTCAAATGCCTGCCAGTTATTTGTTTGCTCCGGAATAAAAGAGCCAAATGGCAGTTGGAAAAATGAATGGATGGTTACGCCTCCGGCATTAATGGCAGCTACACCCGTTGGTGCTACCACAGCCATTTTCTTCAAACTGTTTTCTTTAATGTATTTTAAAAAAGTGGTTTTGCCGGTGCCTGCCTTTCCGGTAAGAAATAAATGCCTGCCGGTTTGATTTACAAACGCAACCGCTTTTTGAAAAACAGAATTAGACAAGTCGTTCATCTCCATAATCCTGCAAAGCAACACAAACTTAACCAACAGACAAAGAAGGTTCTATTTCAAGTTTATAATATGTATGGGGAATGGGGTATTGGGAATAAGGTATTAGGAATTGGGGTATTTGGAAATAGGCAATTAGTAACTTCCACCCGAATGACCGGATTGGACTGGCATAACCCTCTACTTATAAACTTATCAACTTATCAACTTATCAACCTCTCAACCTCTCAACTCTCAACACTAAACAACTCAACCCTAAACAGCCCTCTCTGCTACCGGAATCAATTTAATAATCCCTACACGGTGCATGATTCGCATCACAAAAAAAGTGAGATCAAACTCGAACCATTTACGGGCAAAGTTTGGATTCTCTTTCTGAAAGTGGTGATTATTCTGGAATAACTCACCCATCATAAATACACCAAAAGGAGTGGTATTTTTTGAATGATCTCCATTATCATAATTACTGTAGCCATATTTATGACCGCACCAATTCACCAAAGCACCCTGAATAGGGCCCATTAAAAAATGAACAGGTAACAATAAATACCACCAGATGGATGGAGCGAAGAAATAATAAATGCTGATATAACCTATAACAAAAAACATCCGGGTAATAATATGATGACCAAATTTATCCAGCCTGTCCCATTGTGGAAGATAGTCTTTGGTGAATTGTTTATCGGGCACATTTACCCCCCGCAAAAAACTTCTGAACACTTTTACAGTATTATAAGTCATCTGCCAAATGTCGCGAAAGAAATGCGGCGAATGCGGGTCTTTCTCTGTATCGCTGTACGTATGATGCATACGATGCAACACGGCATAAGCACGGGGTACTAAAAAAGATGATCCTTGTATAAACCAGGTTGACACATAAAATATCCGTTCCCAGTTTTTGGAAATATGATACATTTTATGAGATGCATACCGGTGTAAAAAAAAGGAATGGAAAAATAAAGAAAGGAACCAGTGCGTAAAGAAAAAAGCAAGAATGATGTACATAACGATCTTGTTTATAATTGATGTCTCAAAATAAATAGTAGAATAAACTTCCGATAAAAATGCAGATGCTGCTTATCGACTTAGAATAATCCGGATTTACAGGAGCCTTAAAAAAAAATAACCAGTGTCTTTTACTTTTTGAAGGTAGGAATATTTACATCGAAACCACATTAAACTATGCTTAAATACATATGCCGATAAAACTGCATGCATTAATTAATTAATTCATTCAATTATTTAGTCAACTGCAATATCTTTATTTTTTGAGTTTATACTAATCAGTCACGATACATTTTATGAACATAACCAAAACCATTTTTAAGATTATTTCAAAAGCTCTGGCAAGCAAGAAAATATATTTTACTAAATCACTATCATTCAGAAAGTGGCCGGAAAAACTTCCAATCAGTTTAGATTATGTACGGCATGCAACGCTGGAACTTTGTTATGAAGAAATAATGGCAAAAAAAATAAAAGGAAATGTTGCCGAAGTGGGTGTGTACAAGGGAGATTTTTCAAAAAAATTGAATCAATTGTTTACCGACCGGCAATTGTATTTGTTTGACACGTTTGAAGGCTTTAATGATAAAGATATTCATACTGAACAAGAGCAAAATTTCTCTGATGGCAAACAGGATTTTTCAGATACGAGTATTGACCTTGTCATGGGTAAAATGCCCCACCCGGAAAACTGTATTATCAAAAAAGGATTTTTTCCTGAAACAGCTGAAGATATCAATGATCGTTTTTGTTTTGTAAGCCTTGATACCGATTTGTACGAACCCATTTACCAGGGACTGGTTTTCTTTTATCCCAAACTGGAAAAAGGAGGTTATATTTTTGTTCACGATTTTAATAATGTTGGGTATAAAGGAGCCCGCCAGGCAGTGACAAAATTTTGTACCGAAAACGCAATCAGCTACGTTCCGATACCGGATAACAGCGGGACTGTGATAATTACAAAATAGAAATTAAAAAATACTCTCTCTGCAATTCATTTTATTTAACAAACCACATTGATCTCTTTTAACTAATTTCGATATTTCACAAAAGAAAATTCCCCGTCAAAATATGTTTTTAAAACTCTTAACTGTTGCAGGTTTTGCAACATTTGAAATTTATGTGGCCATCCCCGCCGGTTTTGCATTTGGCCTCCATCCCTACTCTATTTTTATAGCCAGTGTTGTCGGTGGATTATCCGGAGTATTTATTGCTACATTTTTGGGTGATAAGATCAGGGCTTTTTTTCATAGAAAAAAACCAAGTGCTGCAGAAGAAAAACAAAAACATCCCATACTGATTAAGATATGGAATAAATACGGCCTCATAGGACTGGGATTAATTGGTACTTTTTCAGTTGGTGCACCTATTAGTATCGCTATTGGTACCGGCATGAATGCCAACCTTAAAAAACTACTCGTTTGGTGTTGCATTGCAGTTATTGCAAGATGTACTGTATTTACAGTCATCGGCCACTACGGACTTCAATTATTTTAATTAAAAAAATTATTTGTATTGTTGAAAAACCGACAATCTCCGTATTCATCCGTATTTGTCTTTTTTCAAAACTAATTTTTGTGGTCCTTTTTCATATTTTCATTCTTTCATAAAACAACATCCCTTTTTGAATCAAATCAGGATTTTCAATGCTTTCTTGTTACTTAATTTAAAAAGCTTTACTTTAAAGTTCTAAAGAAGGAAATGGTTTTTTTATTCCTTCGATACCTTGATAATCGCTCTATTGAAAAGGTCCATTTCATTAATCGGTACACCGCAAGTTTTTGAAAAAAAAATCCCTGTTCACAGTATGCAGGATAATTACTTTTTTCTACAACAAATATTTTTAAAATTAAAAATTTTAGTAAAATGAAAAATGCAAATGAACTATTGGAACAACTGAAAACAAAAATTCAGGGACAGGTTATTTTACCTGCTGATAAAGAGTATGATGAAGCCAGGAAAATATGGAATGGCATGTTTGATAAAAAACCAGCCATCATAGTAAAATGCAAAACCAATGACGATGTTGTACAGAGTGTTAATTACGGAGTTCAAAACAAATTATTGATTTCAGTAAAAGGAGGTGGCCATAATTCAGCCGGCACTGCTGTATGTGATGACGGCATCATGATTGACCTTTCATTAATGACCCATATTGAGGTGGATGAAAATTCACAAAAAGTACATGTACAGGGAGGCTGTTTATTAAGCGCAGTGGATGAAGCAACACAAAAATTCGGACTGGCCATTCCATCCGGTATCGTTTCGCATACGGGTGTTGGTGGGTTAACGCTGGGTGGTGGCTTTGGCTGGATCAGCCGAAAATTTGGCTATTCCGTTGATAATCTTTTATCGGCAGAACTGGTTACTGCCGAAGGAAAAATTGTAAGAGCCAGCGAAGTTGAAAATCCCGATCTTTTTTGGGCCTTACGTGGCGGAGGTGGAAATTTTGGCATCGTAACCAATTTTGAATTTAAAGCAGCAAAAATTGGAACTGAAGTTTACTCCGGTATCATAGTAAAAAAAATCGAAAACCTGAAACGCTATATTCAGTTTCACCGGGAATATGTGAGGACCATGCCTGACGACATGACCATCTGGATGGTGGTAAGACATGCCCCTCCCCTTCCATTTATACCTGAAGAATTTCATGGCAAGCTGGTCGTGTTAGTTCCATTTGTATGGTTAGGAGATCAGGAAGATGGAAAAAATCGCACACAACCAATCCGGGATTTTACAGAAACAATTGGCGAAGGATCAGGCATGAACCCATGGGTTGCCTGGCAGTCGGGCTTTGATGGATTGGTATCGCATGGTGCAAGAAATTACTGGAAGTCGCATAATATGACTGGCTTGTCAGACAATTGTATTGATGAAATTGAAAACTATGCGCATAAAATGCCATCCATGGAATGTGAAGTTTTTATAACACATATGGAAGGGGCTCCGAGTCGTATTGCTCCGGATGCTACCGCATTTCAAAACAGAAATACTCCTTTCATTATGAATATTCATACCCGTTGGCAGACAAAACAGGAAGATGAAAAATGTATTCAATGGGCAAGAGATTTTCATGAATCAACAAAACCATTTAGTCAGGGTGTTTATGTAAACTTTTTGAGTGATGAAGGAGCTGACCGGGTTCGGGATGCGTATACAAAAGAGGCCTGGAACAGACTGGTAGAAATAAAAACAACATGGGATCCGCAAAACAATTTCAGGATGAACCAGAATATTCAACCGGCAGCTACTTCCTGATAATATTAATTTTAAAAAGAGCCCACGGTCATTTTCCTAAAACTATTTGGAATTAGATGCATGCTTCAACTAAGTTTTAGTAGCTGATAACGTTTAACAAACTTGAATGTAGATTTTCCTTAGTCTAAATTTTGTCTTTTAATGGAAATTCCTTTACAGAAAGTTTGAAAAGCCAATGTCAAAACTGAATATAAATGTTGCACTGATATCTTTTACCATAGTTTTTCGGTCTATTGTCCGGCGAGTACTTTCCCGAAGATGCCTACTGCAAGTTCTATCCATATAAGAAGGAGTAAAACCAGAAGAACTGTACAGATTGCGATTCGATGTTTGACTTTATTAACCTTCCTCCTTACAAGTTCACACATGAGTCCGGTACCCAATAGCAAAACCCCGGCAACCACAAAATCAAACAGAGTCCAGTTCACTTCAGATGTGTACTGCATTGCTATTAATGGTATGAGCAAAAGAAGCGTAACTGTGAGCACAATGACGATAAATCTTTTATTTTTAATAATCATAAATGTTTGGTTTATTAAAATTTATTTCAAAGTAAATAAATAATAATTAGTTTCTCCCGTTGTCTAAAACGAAAGTTGATCCAAAGCTGATAACATGCTTCTAGTTAATATTAATAAAATAAGGAGACGGCAATTCCGGCTCCTTATTGTGCAGTTTACGAACATGCCAGCATTTTGAAACGACTCATCTTATATTTATAATTAATATTCTGATTAAAATCATTTACAATAAACAGTTTTGTCAGCTGCTTTAAATACCTGAAATATTACATTTACAACATGTACAGATATATTGATGACAAATTGATACAAAAGTATAATCGGGCCATACCCCGGTATACCAGCTATCCAACAGTACCTCACTGGAAAAATGATATTGATGGGAGTCAGTGGCTGGAAGAATTCAGGCGGCAGTTTTCTGCAAACAATAAAAAAGCAGGCATCAGTTTATACATACATCTGCCTTTTTGCGAAAGTCTCTGTACCTATTGTGGTTGTAATAAAAAAATAACAACCAACCATTCAGTAGAAGATGAATATATGGATGTGTTGCTTAAAGAATGGAACTTATATCTGGCATTGATGACAACAGCACCGGTAATTCGTGAACTTCATTTAGGTGGAGGCACTCCCACTTTTTTTTCGCCGGAAAATTTAATAAAACTACTCAGCAGGATTTTTGAAAACGCGGTAATACATCCCGAACATGAATTCAGTTTTGAAGGCCACCCCAATAACACAACCTCCGGTCACCTGGAGGCATTATACAAACTGGGATTTCAGCGGGTAAGTTATGGTGTGCAGGATAATGATCCCGAAGTGCAACGTATCATCAACCGCATACAGCCTTTTGAAAATGTAAAACAGGCAACAGAAAATGCCAGAGCTATCGGTTATAAAAGTGTGAATTTTGATTTGATATACGGGCTGCCGAAACAAACCCTGACCACTATGGAGAATACCATCCTGAAGTCAATCAGCCTCAAACCTGACCGTGTGGCATTTTACAGCTATGCACACGTACCCTGGACCAGCCGTGGACAGCGTCTCTTCGACGAACAGGACCTGCCATCTGCAGAACTGAAAATGCAGTTGTACAAACTGGGCAAGAAATTATTTCTAGAACACGGTTATTACGATATAGGCATGGATCATTTTGCATTACCGTCCGATGACATGTATAGAGCAAAAAAAGAAGAACGATTACACCGTAATTTTATGGGCTATACTACACAACGTACAGCTATGCTGATCGGATTAGGAGTATCCAGTATAAGTGATGTGGGTACAGCGTTTGCACAAAACGAAAAATCGCTGCATAATTACTACGAAGCCATCAATCAGCATATTTTAGCAGTGCAGAAGGGTTATTTTTTAACCAAAGAGGATCTGACCTTCCGGCAATACATTCTTGACATCAGCTGCATGGGCAAAACTGTTTTTCATGCAGAAGATTTACCGGAATTAATAAAATACAGTTTCCCTGAACTAAAAAAACTCGAACAGGATGGATTGCTGAAATGGAATGAAAAAGGGTTGGAAGTGACTGAAACTGGTCTTCATTTTATACGTAACATCTGTGCCGCATTTGACCTTCATCTTTTAAGATCGAATATAAACACCGGTTCTCCGCTGTACAGCAAAGCCATTTAACAGTTGTTGAACAACTTTATTGTTTTATAGAATCTTATGACTTTTTTTTCCCCTGAGCAATTTATAAATCCTGATTGCGGCAATCAGTAAGGCAATAACCAGAATCAATCCTGCTAATCCCCATACCAGGCTTATACTTTGTTTTACAACAGCAAGCATGACAATGGTAATTAAAAAAACTGTCGCCACTTCATTCCATAAACGCAACTGAAAAGAGTTGTATTTGAAAATTCCTTTTAATTCATCATTACAAATTTTATGTAATGTAAAATGATAGGCATAGAGAAATAGAACAAAAATCATTTTGATAAATAGCCATTTACCGGCAGGTTGAAAAATAAGCTTATCCCATCCACTCTGAAACAAAACCGTTAGTCCTAAAATAAGTGTAAGAACAGCAGATGGCCATGTGATTCCGTACCATAACCGTTTTATCATAATGCCAAACTGTTGCTGCATTGCATTCTTTATTGTTTCCGGTTTTTCGGATGCTTCTGTATTATAAATAAACAGTCTGGGTATGTAAAACAAACCGGCAAACCAGGTTACAATAAAAATAATATGTAGTGCTTTTAAATATAAGTACATGGGAATATTAAGCTAAAATCATTTTTTCATTTCCTGCCACATATTCATTTATCCATTTGGTGATGGCTGCCACCCACAACGGATGCACATTCAGACATGGAATCATTGTGTATTCTTCACCACCAGCATGCATAAACGATTCTTTCCCCCTTTCAGCAATTTCTTCCAGTGTTTCCAGGCAGTCACTGATAAACGCCGGGCAGATGACCAGTAATTTTTTAATCCCTTCACCGGGCATTTCCTCCAAACGTTTATCTGTAAAGGGCTGCAGCCATCCTTTACCCAATCGTGATTGAAAAGATATACTGTATTTAATCGCAGGAATATTTAACTGCGAAGTGATGAGCTTTGTGGTGGTAAGACATTGATGCCGGTAACAGGTATCATGTGCAGGAGAAGCTGTATTGCAGCAATCATTAACCTGCAGGCAATGACAGCCGGTAGTATCGCTTTTTTTAATATGCCTTTCGGGGATGCCGTGATAACTGAATAAAACATGGTCGTATTCCTGAAGAAGATATGGCCGCATATTTTCAACCATGGCATGAATATAATCCGGTTCGTTGTAATAGGGCTTAATGGTAGTGAGTTTGAAATTATAGTTTCCTTTAGTGTGTTCGGATTTCATATGTTCAACCGCTGTTTCATAACTGCTCATGGCAAAATGGGGGTATAATGGAAACAGAATAACTTCATCCAAACCGGGAGATCGCTTCAATAAATCTTCATACGCTACCCGGGGAGTAGGGTTTCCGTAACGCATGGCAATGGTTACCGGAAAATCAAGCTGCTGCTGAACTGCATCGTTCAACTGTTTGGTTAATTCCACTAACGGAGATCCCTCTTTCCACCAGATGGTCCTGTATGCTTCTGCGCTTTTAGATGCACGGAACGGGACAATAATTCCTCTAACCAATAACAACCTTCGCAGATAAGGTATATCAATTACTTTACCATCCATTAAAAATTCATTGAGATATTTTCTTACATCCTTTACGTCGGTTGAATCCGGTGAACCCAGGTTCATTAAAACAATTCCTTTTTTAGCAATCATAATCTTTATATGAAATACAAATGTAACGACTAGCTGAATTATAATTCTACACGGAAGTCATAAATCTGTCAGAATGCAGGTCACACAAATATTTCATGCAACATGTTGATATTAGTCATGATGCCGGATGACCAATATCAGTTGATAAAATGACAGTATGATGACGAAGAAATTCTGTTGCCAGATGTAAGCAGTTTATTTTTGCTACATACCAATCAAGTATCCAATTTATGTTTTCTTCCAGAACTACAGATTTACAAAAATTCTTCGTTGCGGGAATTAATTATAAAAAAACTGATGCGGCTGTACGGGGTAATTTTGCAATTAATAAAGATCAATATGCCAGCCTGATGT
>JAYWCV010000189.1:0-3568 GCA_043780275.1 Chitinophagaceae bacterium | reverse complement strand
GATGTCATACTTGTTGGAGACTCTGCATCAAATGTGATGGCCGGGCATGAAACTACCCTTCCTATTACTCTCGAACACATGATCTATCATGCACAAAGTGTTGTAAGAGGTATTAATCGCTGCTTGGTTGTAGTAGATCTGCCGTTTGGATATTATCAATCAAACTCCGATATAGCTCTTGCATCAGCCATAAAGATTATGAAGGAAACCGGTGGCCATGCCATCAAACTAGAAGGTGGTGAAGAAGTGATCGATTCAGTAAAAAGAATTGTTTCAGCCGGAATTCCTGTTATGGGTCATTTGGGTTTAACCCCTCAATCCATTTACAAGTTCGGTACATATTCTGTTAGGGCAAAAGAAGAAGAAGAAGCCAATAAGCTGCGTAATGATGCCAGGCTTTTGCAGGAAGCTGGATGTTTTGCCATCGTACTTGAAAAAATTCCTGCCTTACTTGCTAAAGAAGTGTCGGCAAGCTTATCTATTCCCACCATCGGCATCGGAGCCGGTGTTGATTGTAATGGCCAGGTGCTGGTCATGCATGATATGTTGGGAATTAATGTTGAATTCAATCCCCGTTTTTTACGTAAATACCTGAACATGCATGAGCAGGTAACCTTGGCTGTACAACAATATATAAGTGATGTAAAATCACAGGATTTCCCCAATAAGCATGAAATGTATTAAAAGGATATATTTGCAGCCAAATAATTTTTTTATGAGAATTAGAAATAACTGGACTTTAGAAGAAATTAAAAATATTTATTTTAAACCATTACTTGACCTGATTTTTGAGGCAGCAACCGTTCATCGTGAGAACGATGCATATGGTGAAGTACAGGTTAGTAGTTTGATATCCATTAAAACCGGCGGTTGCAAAGAAGATTGTTCCTATTGTCCTCAAGCAGCACGTTACCACACCGATATAGAGGTAGAGCCATTAATGACTGTTGAAAAAGTAATTGCAAGAGCAGAGGTTGCCAAAGCCAATGGTGCATCCCGTTTATGTATGGGAGCTGCTTGGCGTGAAGTAAGAGACAACCGTGATTTTGATCGTGTGTTGGAAATGGTGTCGGAAGTAAATGAAATGGGACTGGAAGTTTGCTGTACACTGGGTATGCTTACATATGAGCAAGCCGAAAAACTGAAAGCTGCCGGATGTTTTGCATATAATCATAATATCGATACCAGTAGCGAAAACTATAGCAATATCATCTCAACCAGAACCTTCGAGGATCGTATCAATACCTTAAATAATGTTCGCAAAGCAAAACTAAGTGTTTGCTGTGGCGGTATAGTTGGTTTGGGAGAAACGGATGATGACCGGGTAAAAATGTTACACACTCTTTCTACCATGGAATCTCATCCTGATTCAGTTCCTATCAATGCATTGGTACCTATAGAAGGAACCCCTTTGCAGGATAATCAGAAAGTACAAATAGATGTCATGATTAGAATGATAGCAACGGCAAGGATCCTGATGCCAAAATCAGTAGTTCGATTATCTGCCGGAAGAAATGAAATGAGTATTGCCGATCAGGCTTTATGCTTTATGGCTGGTGCCAATTCTATTTTTGCAGGAGAAAAATTACTAACAACACCCAATCCAGATTTTGATACCGATTTACAAATGTTTAAAATGCTTGGACTTACTGCTCGCAAACCATTCAAAGAAGCATCCTGCCAAATAAAAGAAACTCAAACTGTTGCTTGAAGTGAATTCAATAAAAGACTTGGATAATTTTTTGCGAGCCCAATTGGATGAAAAGAAAAACAAGGGTCATTTAAGAACTCTTGTTGACTGTAAGGGTAAGATTGACTTCAGTTCAAATGATTATCTGGGTTTCGCTGCAAATCTTTATTCACAATATCCGATTGCTGCAAATAGCTTTGCCGGAGGAACCGGCTCCAGATCTATTTCAGGTAATTCAGCAGAAGCCGAATTTGCCGAAAAAAAAATAGCCGCATTTCATAATATGGAAGCTGCCCTGATTTTTAATTCGGGATATATGGCCAATGTAGGTTTGTTTTCTTGTCTAGCAACTAAAGCCGACACATACATATCAGATGAACTGATACATGCCAGCATCATTGATGGTATGCGCTTAAGTTATGCAAATAGGGTAAAATTCAAGCATAACAATTTAACCGATCTGGAAAAGAAATTGAAGAATATAGAAGGCAGAAAAATAGTTGCTGTCGAATCTGTTTATTCAATGGATGGTGATGAAGCACCACTCGTTGAAATAGCTGCATTATGCAAATATTATAATGCCAGTTTAATTGTAGACGAAGCTCATGCAACAGGCCTGTATGGTGATAAAGGGGAAGGATTGGTAGGTAAGTATAATCTGCAGCAAGATGTATTTGCTTGTGTTTATACTTTTGGAAAAGCGCTGGGGTTGCATGGAGCTGTTGTAACTGGAAGCAATACCTTAAGAGATTACCTGATAAACCATGCCCGGTCTTTCATTTTTACGACGGCTTTACCTCCACATAGTTACTCGCTGATACAACATGCTTACGAGGAATTGCCAAAAGCAGACCGCAAAAAAATATTTTCATTGATTGCCTATTTCAAAACACAATCAGCCAAAATGCCGGAAATACGTTTCATGGAAAGTAATTCGGCAATACAAGGAGTTGTCATAGGTAATGGGTTTAAAACGAAAGCATTGTCTGAATACCTATTTGACAATGGAATTTTTGTAAAAGCCATACTCCCACCTACTGTTGCTGCCGGCACAGAAAGATTGCGCATCTGTTTGCATACGTTTAACAGCACGGATGAAATTGATTTATTATTAAAGGAGATTAAAACTTTTTTATCATGAACATTATTATTGCCGGTATTCATACAGGTATTGGTAAAACAATTTGCTCGGCAATTATTTGTCAGAAACTTGGTTACGATTATTGGAAACCTGTACAGGCTGGCGACCTAGACAATTCCGACAGTATTTTTGTAAAAAATAATGTAAATAATCCATTGTGTAAAATTCATAAAGAACGGTATAAACTGCTTACACCGGTATCGCCACATTATGCTGCTGATCTGGAAAACATTCATATCAAAAAAGAAGATTTCAAATTACCGGAAACCGATAATAACCTGTTGGTAGAAACTGCCGGAGGGCTGATGAGCCCACTGGCAGAAGGATTTCTTATCATTGACCTTGTTGAAAAACTGAAACTGCCTGTGGTACTTGTTTCCAATAATTATCTGGGAAGCATCAATCATACTTTATTAAGTGTTTCTGCATTAAAACAAAGAAATATCCATATTCTTGGAATCGTTTTCAGTGGCGATAGTTTCCCTTCTTCAGAAGAATATATTTTGAGCCATTCCAAGCTGCCGCTACTTTTTTCAATACCTACAATGCCCAATTTGAATAAAGATGCCTTTGAAAAACTGGCAGACGAAATCGCGATTAACTTTTAACCGATGAAGAATCAAAGAGGCAACCATATCTGGCATCCGTTTACACAAATGAAAAAATCGGAAGAACCTATTCATATAGTAAAAGCAAAGGACTGCACATTAGTTGCAGCAGATGGCAAAACGTATTTA
>JAYWCV010000188.1:0-2007 GCA_043780275.1 Chitinophagaceae bacterium | reverse complement strand
AGCTAAAAATATTTGACAGATAAAGACTGAAAGGAACACCAATTACTGAGGCAACAGAAAAAGCGGTCATAATATAACCCATAGCCATGCCTCTTTTTTCATAAGAAAAATAATCAGCAATAATTGAAAGTACCTGCGCACCAATTAAACCACCAAATAATCCAGCCACTATTCTGGCTGCAATCAACAGTTTATAAGAAGGTGCGAAACCACATAAAATAGTACCTATTAAAAAACCACAATACCCAACAAGCAATACTTTTTTACGATCGAAATTATCCACTACAAATGCAGCAATGATCCCGGTTGCAAATGCACTGTACGAATAAGAGGAAACGATGATGGAGAATTCATGTGTAGAAATATGAAAAGACGTCATCAGGTAATTACCCAATGGCATCATGATCATAAAGTCGAGGATATGGGTAAAGTTTATAGCCGCCAATAAAAACAATAACAACCTTTCTTTCTTAGTCATGGAGTGAAGATAGATGGGAAAACGCAAAACGAAAAGGCCTCCATAAACAATACCCACCCGAATTATCCTGATTCTCACCAATAAAACGGAGCCTCCCACCCATTCTGGTTTAGAAAAAATCAATCTTCCTATTATTTTCGATTATCTGATTGCCGTTCTTTTCGTAATTTATGTTTGTCAATTTTATAACCTTAAACCGGCATGAGGATTTTGTTATGAGAAAATATTTATTCATTGCAGTAACATTTCTTATCGGAAACACAGCTATTTTTTCTCAATTTATTAAAGAAGAGAATAGAGTAAAAGATAGCCTCCGCATTGATAGCCTTATTAAAAAAATACCTGTTACTAAGGACACTGCCCGTATTAATTACCTAAACAAATTAGGAAATAAGATTATATACGCAGCCTATCCTATGATACCAAAAGCCAACTGGGCTTTACCTTATGTGGAAATGGCTTACAATGAAGCTAAACATACCGGCTACGATATCGGGGTTGCTTATTCACTTATTAATTTTTGTCAAACCCATGTCTACTACTCAATTTATAACACGAGAAACAATATTGACAATACTGCAACGCTAAATAAATTTGAAACTCGTGTAAATGAGTTAATGGATATTGCCGTCAAAATTAATAAGCCGGATATCCTGGGCGAAGCCTATGAATACCAGGCTTGGCTTTGGGGAGCAAAAGGTAATAGTCAGAAGGAAATGGATGCCCAGATTAATGCGATTAAATGGCGCAAGATATCCGGTAATGTAACGGAAGAATGTGAAGCAAATCTAAATATTTCCTACACATACTTGGGCTTAGGGGAATTTGAAAATGCATTTGAATATTGCAAAAGGTCTTTGGAGCTTGCAAAAAAGCTTGTTCAAAACCGCAATGGCAATGAAATAAATGATGTCTGGTTGCAAGAGAGTTATGTAAATATGTCCGAATTGTATAAAGCTGCGGGGGATTATGAATCAGCTATGAAACTTATTCAGGAAGGTAGGCTGTTTCATTTCACACATAACTCTTCATCTACCTGGGACATGAATGAACAATTAGCTGATCTATTCCTTGAAACAGGTCAATATGACTCTTCTATTCATTACCTGAGGCCACTCATAAAAAACGGAAAGTATTCAAGAGAATGGCCAAAGATGGCGGATGCCTATTTCAGGTTAAACAAAATAGACAGCGCTTTGAAATATTATGACCTGGCAATTGATTCACTGGAAATAAGAGGGACACTTCCTTTGGTAATTCAGGGATTAGCGAGAAGTTATTTTGGAAAAGCCAAAATACTCAGCTTGAAAAAAAATAATAAAGAAGCGTTGAGTTATGCAAAAAAAAGTCTTGCTATGGCGCAAAGAAGTAATAAGCTCTATGTATTAAATAACTATGAGTTAATGTCAAAACTCTTTCACCAGCTTGGTAATAATGATAGTGCCTATGCATATTTGGTAAAACATAACGAACTGAAAGAATCATTACTCACTCGTCAATTTTTATTCCGGCTTAACAATTATAAAGCA
>JAYWCV010000187.1:0-3603 GCA_043780275.1 Chitinophagaceae bacterium | reverse complement strand
ATTGTTGCGTGGAGATTCGGTTGTAGAAGGAAATATTTTCGCGGCTAAATTACAGATTGAACCAAGTTCAACTTTCAACGGACAGTGTCATATGGGTGCAAATGTTGTAGAAATGAGTAGTAATGAAGTCCAGGCAGCAGTCAAATAAATCGTACAAAGAACTATCCAGATATGCCGGTCTCGGCATGCAATTATTTATTTCACTGGCTATAGCTGTATTTTTGGGCTACAAAGCAGACCAGTGGATTGCAATTGTAATTCCACTTTTAGTATGGCTTATCCCCCTAATAACCTTAGCATTGATCTTGTATAAAATAATCAAAGAAACGTCGAAACGAAAAACTGATGATGATAAAAAATAAAACTGGTCCATTCTTCCCCATAACAATATTGTTTCTGCTGCTCACTACTTTTTTCATCTTAGGATACAGGTTTTTAAATGAATGGGGTTTTGATATCCGGGTTATCGTTGTTATAAACCTGATGATTTATTGCCTAACATTTATTTCGTTTTATCTCGCAAAAAAGAGTTTGTCAAACAGTAATCCGCATGCTTTTTTTCGATCCATTATGAGCAGCATGATGTTGAAATTTTTTGTCATTATCATTGCCACTGTTGCATATCTGATGATTTATAAATCATCTTTTAACAAACCTGCATTTTTCACCGGTATGGGATTGTACCTGGTATATCTTTTCCTCGAAGTTTCCATTCTCAATAAATTGTTGAACCAGAAAAAAGATGCCTAAGAAAGAAGTTCCAATCAATGAATTACAGCATTTTTTACCACCCGGCACTTTTGATGCCGTAAATCAGTACCTCCATTTTTACAAAGTTCACCTAACTGTTGCTAAAGAACGCAAAAGTATTCTGGGGAATTATAAGCATCGAACAGCGAACCGGAATCATCATATTAGTGTAAATGGAAACCTGAATGTCTACGAGTTCCTGATAACATTAATTCATGAATTAGCTCATTTATTAACGTTTGAAAAACATGGCAACAAAGTTCTTTCACATGGTAAAGAATGGAAAATGCTATATGGCCAGATGCTGGCACAGTTTATCAGTAATAAAAATTTCCCGGCAGATATGGAAGAAGTATTGTTAAAGACTTTATCCAATCCGGCTGCCAGCAGTTGTGCAGAAGATGGACTGGTAAGGGTTTTTAGAAACTATGATCATGCAAGTTCTAAAATGATACTGGTTGAAGAATTACCGGTTAAAGCCATGTTTGTTTTGGATGATGGCCGGATTTTTCAAAAAGGAAATAAACTCCGAAAACGATTTGCCTGTACGGAAATAAAAACAGGAAAAAAATATTTATTCAGTCCAGTATATAAAGTAACGCAGCATGTAAATGAATAGGTTACATGTATTGTTTGCAATATCAATACATTTTTAAAATCAAGTTCTTCGCCGATCTTTTAATACAACTCTTTCAGCATCCATAAACTACAACCAAAGTGCCCTGAATTTCCCATAGGTGCTCCCAGGTATTTAAAACCAAATTTTGCATATACATTCAGTGCCTGGCTTAGTTCCGGCATACTTTCCAGGTAGATTCTTTTAAAGCCATATTCTTTTGCTTTTGCCATGCATCTTGCAATCAGTTCTTTCCCTAAACCAATGCCTCTTGCTTCGGGTAACAGGTACATTTTTACCAGTTCACAAGTGTCTGCAGGCAAGCCTTCTGTTGGGTAAATGCCGGCACCGCCAACAAATACATCATTTATTTCTGCAGCAAAATAGGCAGCCTTTTTGTTTTGAAAAACTTCAAACAATGAATCGGTGGTTTCATCAAAAAAAACAGTTCCTGCATAATTGGCTCCAAATTCAGCCAATGTGTTTCTGACAACGGATGCCAATAATGGATTATCCTTTTTTTCTAAATCCCTGATATGTATTTTCTGTGTATTCATATTTATATAAAATGTGAAATTAATAAATCGATCTTTAAATCAATTATTCAACGACTCAATTATTGAATTTATTTTCAAACCTTACATTTGCAGACATTGAATACACATGCAAACAGAAAATAATTTTGAGGAAGGGAAGGTTTTATTAATTAACAAACCATTTGAGTGGACTTCATTTGATGCGGTTCGAAAAATCAGAAACCTGGTTAAAATTAAAAAAGTAGGTCATGCCGGAACTCTGGATCCATTGGCTACCGGACTGTTAATAATTTGTACCGGAAAATTTACCAAGAAGATCAATGAATATATGTCACAGGAAAAAGAATATACGGGTTCTTTTACTTTAGGTGCCACAACGCCGACCTATGACCTGGAAAGTATTCCGGAAAATGAAAAATCATTCAGCCACTTAACGGATGATGAAATAAAGTCTGCAACCAACAATTTTATCGGAGAAATAAACCAGGTTCCTCCCATACATTCTGCCATTAAGATGGGAGGGGTTCGGGTATACAAATTGGCCAGAGAAGGTAAAGAGGTAAAAATGGAACCACGTTGCGTTACTATTTCCGAATTTGAAATTACCCGGATTGAATTACCCAAAGTATATTTCCGGGTTGTTTGTACCACCGGTACTTATATCAGAAGCCTGGCATTTGATTTTGGAAATAAAATTGGTTGCGGGGCTTATTTAAGTAGTTTGTGCCGCACAAGAATTGGTGAATTTAAACTGGAGGATGCCGACAGCATGGAAGAGTTTGAAAACAAGATTAAAAAAACGGATTAAAAAGGATAGCCTACACCTAACTGTAATTGACCTTGTTTCCAGGTGTCAAAGTTCCAGTTATAAAACCATTTGTGTTGCGCTAAAGGATCTGCACTGGATGGGTTTCTTGCCTGAAAAGCATAATCAAGCCGGATAAGGAAAAAATCAAAATCAATCCGCAATCCTGTACCAATTCCTACAGCCAGGTCTTTTGCAAAATTGCTGAATTTAAAATCACCATTTGGGAAATCTGGGTTGGACCGTAGAAACCATACATTCCCGATATCTGTAAAAAATGCACTGTTAATTTTTACACCCGAAATGCTGGTAATATAAAAACGGTATTCAGCATTCATCTCAAACTGGATGTCTCCAAAACGATCAGGGCTTGAAGAAAATGGTTTAGAGTTTGATCCTGGCCCCAGTTTCCTGAGTCCCCATGCCCGCATACTATTAGGGCCGCCGGCAAAATATTGTTTAAAAAAAGGAAGGTAATTGCGTTTTTGTGGATCGGTGGTTGATTCAAATTCTATTCCTACTGCTGCAACTGCTCTAAAGGCCAATTCGTTTTTTCTGATTTTTTTTGAAGCCCTGAATTCAGTATCCAATTTTAAAAAACGGTAAAGATTACTATCCAATATTTTGTTCCTTATCAATCCGGTCAATAAACCCGATTGTTCTACATTCATTCTGATGGATGTGGTAATATTATTTTTAAAGTTGCTCACAAAATAACTTCCAATAGTAGAAATAACCAGTCCATCATTAAATATCAATGGCAAGGATGGGTTTAATAAAAAAAGTTTTTTCAAACTGTCCTTTGGTTGCAGATCGGAGAATTCAACATTGGGAATTTTTAATGAAAAAAGTTTGTTTTTCCATTGCATTTCATATCCCCAGGAAGAGTTAAAAGT
>JAYWCV010000186.1:0-10445 GCA_043780275.1 Chitinophagaceae bacterium | reverse complement strand
CAAAAAGAAATTGATCAAATCAATATTTTACAAGCATCCATAAAAGCCATGCACCTGGCTGTTGATAAACTTCATGTTAAACCAGCATTTTTATTGATTGATGGAAATCGGTTTATCCAGCACAAAAACATTTTACATAAATGTTTTATAAAAGGCGATTCATTATATGCTTCGATTGCTGCTGCAAGTATTTTAGCAAAAACGTACCGGGATGATTTTATGCTGAACCTTCATAAAAAACATCCATTTTATAATTGGCAGAAAAATAAAGGCTATGGCACATTGGAACATCGGATGGCTATAAAAAAATATGGGCTTACCCCGATTCATCGAAAAAGTTTTCGATTGAAAGATGATGAACTTTTATACTAAAAAATAGAATGTTAAAAGCCCCATCTTCTTAAACTTCAACATATGCCTGCAATCTTAGTTCTATAAATTTACCAACATATAAAAAAGTGTTTATGAAAAAATTTTTATTACTCGGATTTATGTTAACGATGATTTCTTTTTCAACATCCGCTCAAACCAATGCTACAGAACAAGTAAAAAAACAGCGGGTTATAAAAAACGTGAAAAACGGAAACCTTACCAAAGCAGAACTTACAATCATTAAAAAAGATGACAGAAGACAAAAACTTGATAAACGCAGGGCTTTAAGTGATGGGAAAATTACCGCAATGGAAAAAAGAAGATTGGCAAAAACGAGAAGACATGAGAGAAGAAAATTTGTAGCTCTGAAAAACAATCAGCATAAAAGACCTTTATAATTCAATTGCCCGTTTATCTATCGATACCCTTTAAAGCAATTTTATAAAGTGCTTTTTTTATTCCCATACACCCGCACCTTGCCTGATCATTTCCGGTATATCACCGGTACAATCTATAATGGTTGAAGCAATCACACTTCCAATACCACCATGGACAACTATGTCCACATCATTTCTAAAATTCTCCAGCATCACATCCGGGTCGGTATAATCTTCCACCATCTCACCGGGTAATGATGCACTCAAAATTGGATGCCCCAATTCTTTTACGATTGCCCTGGTAATGTTATTATCGGGTACCCGCAGGCCGATGGTATCTTTTTTTGTTTGAAGAATTTTAGGAACCTGTTTGCTGGCGGGTAAAATAAATGTATACGGTCCGGGTAAATAATCTTTCAGCATCCGGTATGTTGGTGTCGAAATTTGTTTGGCGAAATCGCTCAAGTTGCTCAGGTCATAACAAATCATGGAAAGATTGGCCTTTGCCGGAGCAATCTGTTTTAACCGGCAGATTTTTTCAATGGCTTTATGCTCGTAAATGCTGCAGCCCAATCCATAGATTGTATCGGTAGGATATATAATTACACCGCCCTTTCTCAACACTTCAACAATTGTTGAAATATTCCTTGGTTGAGGATTGTCGGGATGTACATGAAGAAATAACATTGCTTGCTTATTACACGAAAGAATTAAAAAATATTTTTTGAGAATATACGACAAAAAAAACTGCCCTTTATAAAAGAGCAGTTTTTGTTTATTTTTTTAAATGCTATGCAATGGTCCAGACTTCATTTCCTTTTAATAACTTATCCAGATCGGCCGGCTTTTTAGACATGGCTTCTGCTATTTGTTGTGCCATTACATCTTCGTAACATGCCCGGTTGCTTTGGTAAAATACACCAAATGGTCTTGGCAGATGTCCTTCCGTTTTTGGGTTATCAAAAATGCGGGTTAATATCTGTGCTTTATAAATATCCTGTTCGTCATGTACCCAACAATCATCTGCACTGAATCCTTCATTAAAATTGACCACAACCGGCTTGAAGCCATCCAACTTAATACCTTTATCCATATTTGCCCCGAAAACCAATGGCGACCCATGTTCCATGAAAATTGTTTCGTTGGGTTTACTCGATTTTTCGGTAAACATTTCAAAGGCCCCATCATTAAATATGTTGCAGTTCTGATAGATTTCGAGAAACGAAGTGCCCTTATGTTGATTAGCTCTTATTAAATGAGTTTGTAAATGTTTAGGATCCCTATCCATTGTACGAGCTACAAAAGTGGCGTCGGCACCCAATGCCAAAGCAGCCGGATTAAAAGGATGATCAATACTTCCCATCGGTGTTGACTTGGTAATTTTATTTTCTTCCGAAGTAGGAGAATATTGTCCTTTTGTCAAACCATAAATCTGATTGTTGAATAAAAGAATATTCAAATTAAAATTTCTGCGGAGCAAATGAATCATATGATTGCCGCCGATACTTAATCCATCCCCATCGCCGGTTACTATCCAAACACTTAAATCTGGTCGGGATGCTTTTAAGCCACTGGCAATGGCCGTTGCTCGTCCATGAATAGAGTGCATCCCATAGGTATTCATATAATAAGGAAATCGGCTGCTGCAGCCAATTCCTGAAATAATGGCAATGTTTTCTTTGGGTATACCAAGGGTAGGCATTATTTTTTGCACTTGCGCCAAAATGGAATAGTCGCCGCAACCCGGACACCATCTTACCTCCTGGTCTGTAGTAAAATCTTTGGCAGTAAGCACGGGTAATGTTATTGTATCGCTCATGATATGTAGAATTAATAAAACTGTTTATAAAAGTACTTTTACAATTTACTAAGTCGGCATTAATAAAAAAAATATCTTCTTATCCGGTTTGTAAAGCTTCCCAGTATTCAGCCGCTCTTCTGGTATGAGGAATGACGATTGTGCCTCCAACAATATTTGCAACTGCAAATATTTCGTAAAGCTCTTCCGTTGTGATCCCTAATTCAAAACTTTTACCGACATGGTATTTAATACAGTCATCACATCGAAGCACCATGCTTGCCACCAAGCCAAGCATTTCTTTTGTTTTTATATCCAACGCTCCTTTCTCATAGGTGTTTGTATCCAAATTCCAAAGCCGTTTCATAACCAGGTTATTCTTGCTTAAAATCACTTCATTCATTCGAAGACGATAATCATTAAATTCATTCACTAAATCAGACATAATATATTTTTAAGAGAACAAAGATATTTGAATAGCTGATTAATACATGCATTCAAATTTATCTGAACCCCGGTATTTTAAATAAAATTTAGTTTTTAATCCAAGCAAAACTCGTTGAATCTGTTTGTTTATAAAATATCAAAACATCCTAATTCATAGTTTTTGCACAAATCACGTTTAGCTCGGCAGTATTATTACGACATGAAATTTGTGCTTTTACTGAATTTCTTAACAAAGCTTTGTATCCATACACTATGACAGATCAATGCCCGTTAAATAAATAACCAATGCCAGCAATGGCATATCCAAATCCTAATTAAAACCAATCCTATGAAGTGGCTTGAACTTATGGGGCAATTTTCAACTGTTTGTTTGATTATTCCTTTTATAACCCTGATAGCATTAAAGCTGTACCGATACAAAAATTTTGGAGCACTGTTAATCTATCATTTTCTTTTAATATGTTACTTATTAATGACAGAAGGAGTATTAACTGTTTCGAAAGAATTTAGTCAGAACCTGGGAATACTTTTTAATTTTCTGGAAGCTCCATTAATTTTATTTTTTCTTTTATACCTCGTAAACTCTAAAACTTTATCCTATAAAATCAGTGTTACAATCATTGCGCTTGTATGTTTTGAAATAATTGTTTTCTTCTTTGCGGGATTTTCGATTCAGTCAGTAAAAATTATTCTTGCTCCTGGTATTTTGTTGGTTCTCATTTTCAGTTTTATCATCTATAGTAAATACATCCGCTCTATTGTGAAAAGCCGAAACCGGTTGGGTAAAATGCTTATTAATACGGCCATACTTTTTGCATATTCTATTTATACCATCATTTATATATTCTTATACATTGTAGATACGCCAGACAAGGCAGATGCTATATTGATTTATCATCTTAACATCATTGTATCCTCCTTCATTTTGACCCTTGGGCTCTATCATGAAAGTAGACGATTAAGAACACTGAATGAAGTAATCAGGGCAAGACGTGAGCTGAATGAGTTTTTTAAAGAAGAAAAGGCAGCTAATTTTAAAAATATAACTGCCTTTTTATAATCATCTTTTATTTTTTAGAAACAGTATTTATCTGCGTCAATTAATTTATCAGCAATTCTTCTTCTGGCGTCTTTGCTATTAAACGGTTCGGCTTTTGTAAATCGTTTTAAGCCCATCAATATCATTCTTTGTTCATCGCCAGATGAAAATGCATTGATGGCATCTTTACCTGATTTGTTTACCCTGTCTGCAGCATCGTATAAATAAGTGCGCATCATGTCAATATAAACTTTGCAATTTTCTTCACCACGCAGCTCTACTAATTTCATTACACGTAGCAATACACTTTCCGCATTAAATGTTTCGATGGCCATGTCGGCAAAATTCATCATCACTTCCTGCTCGTTCTCAATTTTTGCCATCAGCTTTTGTACTGCAGCACCCGATGCCATTAAGATACACTTTTTAAGATTTGCCACCAGCTTTATATCTTTTGTAAATAAGCCTTCGTCTTCCGATCCGAATTCGGGAATACTCATCAATTCTTTTTGTACTGCAAATGCCGGTCCCATCAAATCCAATCTTCCCTGCATGGCTCTTTTCAAGGTCATATCTATAGTAAGTAACCGGTTTATTTCATTGGTTCCTTCATAGATTCTGTTGATACGGCTATCCCGATAAGCTCTGGAAATTTCGTACTCTGAACTAAACCCATTACCGCCATGAATCTGCAATCCTTCATCTACCACATAATCTAAAACCTCACTGCCATACACCTTCAGAATAGCACATTCAATGGCGTATTCTTCAGCCGCACCCAACAAAGCTTCATTAAATGGTTGACCGGATTCTACTAATTCTTTTTCTTTCATCTCGATCCAATCTGCTGTTCTGTACAATGCACTTTCTGCAACAAAAACGCGGATAGCCATTTCTGCCAGTTTATGTTTTATTGCACCAAAATTAGCAATCGGTTGTTTGAACTGTTCTCTTGTTTTAGCATAATTAACAGATATATCAATGGCGCCTTTTGCTCCACCCAAAGTTGCTGCACATAATTTTAACCGGCCAATATTTAAAATATTAAACGCTATTTTATGTCCCTTACCTGCTTCGCCTAATAAATTTTCTACCGGCACTTTACAATCCTGAAAATATAACTGAACGGTTGAAGATCCTTTGATTCCCATCTTTTGTTCTTCAGGTCCTTGCGTAAATCCTTCTGTTCCTCTTTCCACAATAAAGCCGGTAAATTGCTCGCCATCAATTTTTGCAAATACTGTGTACACATCGGCAAAACCACCATTGGTTATCCAGCATTTTTGTCCGTTTAATATATAGTGCTTTCCATCTTCGCTTAGTACGGCTGTAGTTTTTGCACTCAATGCATCACTGCCACTATTCGGCTCCGTTAAACCATACGCACCGGCCCATTCACCACTAATCAATTTTGGTATGTATTTGTTTTTTTGTTCTTCGGTTCCAAAATACAAAATGGGTAAAGTGCCAATACCAGTATGCGCAGCAATGGCAACGGAAAAAGAAAATCCACCGCCCAATGCTTCATTGATAATGGTAGATGTAACAAAATCTTTATTCAATCCACCGTACTCTTCCGGAAAAGAAGATGCAAGCAAACCCTGTTCTCCTGCTTTCTGAACCAGTGATTTCATCAATCCCGGTTCAAGATTTTCAATGCGTTCTATGATTGGCATAATTTCCGTTTTTAGAAATTGTTCGCACATGTCATAAATCATTTTATGCTCTTCCGTAAAGTCTTCCGGAATAAACGTATCAATGGGAGATGATTCTTTAATCATCCACTCTCCACCTTTCAGAACTGCTTTACTATTTACTGCGGTACTCATTGTTTTGAAATTTATTTTTTATAAAATATTACTTAAGGTTATCGTACACTATTTGCAAAACATTTTTACATGTTTCTATCTGATCATCTGGTACACCGGCCAATGATTCATTCAATGTTTCTTCGGCCATTTTCATGGTTTGTTCCTGCAATTCCAATGATTGCCTGGTCATATAAATTAGATTTATACGTCGGTCACTATCGGATGGGACCCTGTTTACCAATCCCAGTTTTTCTAAATTATCCACCAATCTTGTTATACTTGGTTTGTCCCTGAACGTTGCATTACATAACTCCTGCTGACTAATACCATCCTGTTTCCATAAATGATATAACACACTCCACTGTTCAATGGTTAAATTCAATCCGGCTGCATTGAATTTCTTCTGTAGGCACCGTGCAATTGCCGTGGATGCCTTGCCGGTAATAAAACTGTAAAGTTCGCCTTTTTTAAAATGGTTGTTTGTCATATAGTTGTTTGTGCAACTATTCAAAAATAATCATAAATTTGCATATTCCAATTTTCCAGACAAGAAGATTTCAATTTTTTTGCAGATGATCCAAACGCAGGTTTTATATAAAGATTCAACAATCTCCTACATTAGTATGGGCTCTGGCTTATTGCCTTGTTTCTGTTTTCATGGATATGGAGAAAATGCCCAAACCTTTCTTTTTCTGGAAAAATATGCCGGTACTTCACATCGTTTCATAGCTATTGATTTGCCGTTTCATGGTTCTACAAGCTGGAAAGAGGATCTTGTATTTACAGTTGAAGACCTGAAAGAAATTATTGCATTGATTTTAAAAACTGAATTGCTGTACCTGCCCGGTTCTGAGGACCAATTTACACTGATGGGTTTCAGCCTGGGTGGAAGAGTAGTATTAAGTTTGTATGAGACCATGCCGGATAAAATCGGGAAAATGATTTTACTTGCCCCGGACGGAATGAGAGTAAATTTCTGGTACTGGTTAGCTACGCAAACAATGTTGGGAAATAAATTATTTGCCTTCACTATGAAACGACCATATTGGTTTTTCATTTTATTGAAAGCGATCCATAAAACAGGATTAGTGAATAACAGTATCTACAAATTTGTACAAGCGTATATACATGATGATGATGTACGACATGAACTTTATACACGATGGACGACTTTCAGAAAACTGAAACCCAATTTATCGTTGATTAAAAAAAACATCATTGAAAACAAAACGGCTGTAAAATTCATTTATGGAAAACACGACCGGATAATCAGATATGAACGAGCTGAAAAATTCATGATTGGTTTGGAACCCACTTGTGATTTAAAAATTCTTCAAGCCGGTCATCAGTTGCTGCATATAAGATTTGCTGATGAAATACGAACTGCCTTGTTGCACTAATCAGCTTTCGTTAGATTTGTTTTTTATTAATCATGATTTTCACTTATCTCTTTCTACTGCTTTTTCTGGCTTATAGTTTTCTGATTCTTTTTTATTTAAGAGGATGGAAAAAAATTCCTGACTTTAATATTTCTGAAAATGCGGAACCGGTTTTTATTTCAGTCATTATCCCGGCCCGAAACGAAGAAGAGAATATTGAACGGCTATTAATTTCATTGAACAACCAAAGTTATCTTAAACAAAATTTTGAAATTATCCTTATCGATGACCATTCTACCGACAATACTGCAAACATCATTTCCAGGTTTGTAAATGACCGTATACATCTTATACAGTTAAAAGAAGATGAGTTGAATTCGTATAAAAAGAAAGCCCTTGAAAAAGGTATTGAAAAAGCCAGTGGTGAACTGATAGTAACTACAGATGCCGATTGCATAGCACAAATTGATTGGTTAAAAACAATAGCTGCATTTTATGCCGAAAAAAACCCGGTCTTTATTGCCGCTCCAGTTGTTATAGAATGTAACAACTCTTTCCTGCAAGTTTTTCAAACAATTGATTTTATGGTATTGCAAGGAATTACCGGAGCATCTGTTCATGAAAATTTTCATAGCATGAGCAATGGCGCAAACCTTGCCTATGAGCGAAATGCATTTTTTGAAGTGGGTGGATTTTCGGGTATCGATCATATTGCCTCCGGTGATGACATGTTGCTGATGCATAAATTCAAAGAACAATATCCTAACCGCATAGCATACCTGAAATCGAAAGAAGCCATTGTATGTACAAGGCCAGCTGAAAGCTGGAACGGTTTTTTAAATCAACGAACCCGGTGGGCCAGTAAAATAAATCATTACCAGGATAAACGTATCACAACAGTGTTAGCCTTGGTTTATTTTTTCAACCTTAGTTTATTTTTAGTTTTTCTTCTGGGCTTTTGGCAAACAGGTTTTTGGTATGTTTTCATGACAAGTCTTTTCTTGAAATCGCTTATCGAATTTCCTTTTGTATTTGCCCTTGCTAATTTTTTTGAAAAGCGGTTTTTGTTGAAATACTTTTTCTTATTTCAACCCATCCATATTCTTTATACAGTTGTTACCGGATTTTTGGGTTTAACCGGAAAATATACCTGGAAGAACCGGCGGGTAAAATAAATGATTGGAAATTATTCGGCACTTACCTGTACTGTTCTTGCAAAACTTTCCTCCAGGGAAATAAGTGTTTCAGTTCGTACAATCCCTTTTATTTTTTGTAATTCATCGTGCAGTATCAATTTTAATTGGGTGATATCTTTACAAACAATTTCGGCAAACATGCTATAATTACCGGTAGTATAATTCAGCCGCACCATTTCAGGTATTTTCTGCAGGTCTTTTGCAACCGAATCATATAATGAACTTTTCTCCAGGTAAATCCCAATAAAAGCAATCACATCATAACCCAGTAATTTCATATCCACATCCAGTTTGGTACCTTTAACCACACCCATTTCCTGCATTTTTTTAATGCGGACATGAATAGTACCTCCTGATACAAACAATTTTTTTCCCAAATCGGCATATGAAATTCCGGCATCCACAATCATATGTTGTATGATCTGTAAGTCTAATTTGTCGAGATTTAATTTTGCAGACATAATTGATTTTTGTTTTTGATATTTATTAATCAAATATACAAATTATTAAACAATTTCTATAGTTTTAAAATATATATTAAATAATTTGGAATGAAATTGGATTTTACCTTAGTTTTGTTTCATCAAGCCTTCCTAAGGTAGGCAAGTTCTTATCAATACTGTGGGGTGATGAAATTTTGGCAGACATGCCCTCTTGTCTCGGGGGTGAGGATAACAGGATAAACGTAGTATAGAGCCATCTCGCCTTAGGCGAGATGACCGGGGTCGACCACCGAACTTTGTACTATAGCTAACTGCCTCGTGAAGGTTCGATCCCTTCCCCTACAGCAACAAAAAACCCTTTCGATTGGAAAGGGTTTTTTTATTTTGCTTTGTTTTTTATTTATTAACAACAAAACGTTTCGTCATTGTTTCCGACCCGTTTTGAATTTTAATGATATATTGACCCGAAGACAGATTACTGGCATCTACATTTACTTCATTGCCATTCTTACTCAATTGCACATTCATTCTGTTTCCTACCGTATTATAAATACTGATATCAGCAGACCCTAAATCATCAGATGCAACTACTTTAAAATTATTAACCACCATATTGGGCAATACATCAAATGACAAGATTCCTTTATTCCCAATCTTTACTGCCACTACCTGGCTGATCTCATTTTTTCCGTCATAGTCAATCTGCTTTAAGCGGTATAAGGATATACCACTAAGTGGTGCCCTGTCTGTATATGCATAATTTGAAACTAAATCAGTTGTTCCCTTACCGGCAACTACAGCAATTGTAGCCCAATCTTTCCCGTTGGCAGAACGCTGTAATTCAAACTCCTTATTATTACTCTCCTGTGCAGTTTCCCATTTTAGATTGACTGTATTGTTTGTTCCAATAGCTAAGAAAGAAGAAAGTTTAACGGGCAATGCTGCTCTTACTTCAGCGTCTGAAGGACTTGTATTAAAACCATAAGGAAGGGTTTTGTGAATAAATGGTCCAGAATATGTTGCACCACCGGTTATTTCACTTGTTCCAATTTTAATTTTAGAACCTCCATTTGTTAAAATCTCAGTAGCTCCGCTTGCTCCGACTAATACTGAATTTGCATCAAACTCTAATTTAGTTCCAGCGCCTAACCAAAGAGTTCCGTATATTCTCAGAATTACATTTTCTAAAGCACCAGAGGAAGGAGTATTTGTACCAACATTCACTCTATAACCAGAAGGAATAACTATAATATCGCCATTTTGAGGAACTCTGTTCAAATCCCAATTAGTTGCAGTATTCCAATCACAACCAGTACCAATAACATTACAAGGGTTGATACTTTTCAGAGTAATTACTGCTCCAAACGAGTTAATTCCAATAAAAATCAAAAATAAAAAAGAGTAAAATTTCAACATAGAGTGCAGTTTAGTTAATGATTTAATATGCAACTATTAAACCTTGATTTTGAACAATAAATAAAAGAGAAACCGTTAACAATCAGAATACCGAGTATAAATACTCGGTAAATATACTCGGTAAATATACTATTTTGTATATTTCTGGCAAATAACATATATTATTT
>JAYWCV010000185.1:0-2016 GCA_043780275.1 Chitinophagaceae bacterium | reverse complement strand
ATCCATACTTTCCTGGTTTAAGATACCATCATGGTAAACATTGTAAATATCAGTTACAAATGCTTCTGATAAAGATGGATCTGCCCAAACAGTTGCTGCTGGCGGCTTATCCAACGGAAGCGTATTTAAAAAATCCTTATTGCATGACATAAGCATAGTGCTCAATGCAATAACCGGTAATATATTTTTTATTATTTTTTTCATTTTGTTCAATTTAAAAAGTTACGGTTACACCTGTATTAATAATTCTCGACTGCGGATAATACTGAAGACTGGTATTGGTAGATTCAGGATCAAATATGTTTTGTTTAGACCAGGTATGCAGGTTTAATCCATTTGCATATAATCTGAAACTATGGATACCTAATTTTTTGCCGATACCGGCAGGAAGCGTATAACCAAGCTCTACATTTTTTAAACGGATATAATTAGTGTTCATCATGTAGTAAGTATTTCTGTTAGAAAAATACTGGTTGTTTCTATCAACCGTACGGGGATCAACTGAACTTGGGTTATCAACTGTCCAGCGATGATCGAAACTATTTTGTAAGTAGTTACCAATAGTGCCGGATTCAGTTTGTAAGAAAACCTCTGCTCCTGTTGCTGCCTGAAATAAAATAGACAGATCGAAGTTTTTATATTGAACACCCAATATTAAACCACCCTGAAAAGTAGGCAGGTTGGTTTTATCAGATCTAACCCTGTCATTGGCATCAATTTTACCATCGCCGTTTACATCTTTAAATTTCATACTGCCCGGAAAAAGTTTTCCGCCACCACCAACACCGCTATAATCTAATTTATTGGCATCAATTTCTTTCTGATCTTTAAACACACCATCATATTGGTATAAAAGCATGTTGTCAGGATTATTTATATCACCCGGAGTTGAGTGTCCTGTTGATAACTGATAACCCGGTCTGCCCGGAGTTTCATCCCAAAAAGTAATTTTATTTTTAGCATAACCACCATTTACACTAGCATTAAATCTAAAGTCGCCTGCTGTTCCGTTGTAGCCTACTTTAAATTCATACCCCTGGTTAGTAACTTTTCCGATATTTTCTGCAGGTAATGTTAAGCCGGCTGTTTGAGGTACAGAAGCACTTCTTTTCCATAAAATTCCTGAACGCTTATTTTTAAAATAATCAAATTCGAAATTGATTTTATTATTAAATAAAGTTCCTTCCAAACCTAAATCGTAGTTATTAGCAACTTCCCAGGTAATATTGGTATTAGGCACTCCATTTTCGTGGTAATTAGCTGCAACCTGGTTGTTTATTACATATCCATTTGCTCCCGACGCATAAGTTGGTAAATAATCGTATTCTCTTAAAGCTCCACCAAAATATACTGCATCATTACCCAATTGCCCCCATGAACCACGCAATTTTAAAGAGTTAATAAAACTTATATTATCCTTAAAAAAGTTTTCTTCAGAAATTCTCCACCCTGCAGTTACGCCGGGAAAAAATCCGAATCTTTTAGCTGCAGGGAAATTATAAGAACCATCATAACGCCATAAAAATTCCGCCATGTACTTTTCTTTATAATTGTATCCCGCACGACCAAAATAATTTAAACGGGCACGTTCCCATGCGCTACCGAAAGATTTTTCATCAACCTGTCCTCCGGCATTTAACTGATCAATTGCTGTAGAAGGAAAATGTTGACGGAATGCACTGAAGAAGCTTGCATTAGAAGTTTCTTTTGTAGTACCGGCCAATAAGGTTAAAGAGTGATCACCAAATTTATGATCATAAGATACAATAGCTTCCAGCATTACATTTAACTGGTCTTGTGTATATTGGTTTAAAGTTGGCTCACTTGTAGGCCCTTTCTGTACCTGCGTTAACTGAGGTGTTTTTCCATCAGCCTGATAAGTATTATAATCCCAGCTATAAATGCTCCAGGGCTTTGTCCAGGTTTTACCTTGCTGAATATATTTATCAGCAGAAACATTACCTGTGAATTTTAAACCTTCGATCCAGGGGTTAGTAATTTCAATTTTACCGTTAG
>JAYWCV010000184.1:0-7447 GCA_043780275.1 Chitinophagaceae bacterium | reverse complement strand
AAGAATTTTGATACGAGGATTACTACCGAACCGCTTCGTCCACACCTTAAATTCACCCAAAGAAGTTTGAATCGGTATCATTTTTATGCCTGCTGTTTGCACCCCTTCCTGTTGATAGTTGAAATAATCTTTAACGGATATACTTCCCTCCTTATTCAAATTACTTTTACTATTACACGAAAAAAACAATCCGGTTATAAATAAAGCTGACAATGAATATCTCATTATTAATAATTTTAGATGTATAAGTTAGCTAAAAATTGTTTTAATTTGAAAATCTTTAATAAATAAATATGAAAAAAATACTGCCTTTTTTATTGTTATTCATCGTAAGCATCTGTCAGGCTCAAACCAAAGGAGATTCATTGAAACTGATAAAGGACTTTTTACGTTTTGCAGATCTGCAACTAAATGACAGCGAAGTTGACTCCATGTTTGACGGCGTTAAAAGAAATAACCACTTGTATGCCGATATGCATAAACAACCAATACCTAACAGTCAGCCCTACCCTTTAGCTTTCTCCATAGAAAAAGCTAAAGACAAAACAAAGACCAAAAACCAATGGAATATACCAAAAGGAATTAACCTGCCAGCAAACAAAAACGATCTCGCTTTTTATTCCATTACTGAATTGGCCAGTTTAATAAAATATAAAAAAATCAGTTCGGTAGAATTGACCGGTTTTTTTATAGCCCGTTTAAAAAAATGGGGAGATACTTTACAGTGTGTAATCAATCTTACAGAAGATATTGCCATGCGGGAAGCCAGGCAAGCTGATGAAGAAATTAAAAAAGGAAATTACCGTGGACCCTTACATGGAATTCCTTATGGATTAAAAGATCTGTTCATGGTAAAAGGCACTAAAACTACCTGGGGTGCAGAACCCTATTTAGATCAACAATCAACGGAAGATGCCTTTGTTTATACACAACTTAAAAATGCAGGAGCTGTTTTATGTGCCAAGCTAACTTTAGGAGCATTAGCCATGGGTGATGTATGGCATGGCGGAAAAACAAAAACACCCTGGGACCTGACCAAGGGTTCCAGTGGATCATCGGCAGGATCAGCTTCTGCCACAGTTGCTGGGCTGTTACCATTTGCAATCGGAACAGAAACACTGGGTTCTATCATATCTCCGTCCAATGCCTGTGGTGCAACTGGCTTGCGGCCTACATTCGGATCGGTAAGCCGATCTGGTGCCATGGTGTTAAGTTGGAGTCTTGATAAAATCGGACCCATTTGCAGAAGTGCAAAAGATGCAGCGATTGTTTTTGATGCCATTGTTGGAACAGATGGAAAAGATTATGGAAATGAACCCAGAAATTTTGTATACAATGAAAAACAGGTTGATATCAAGAAACTCAAAGTGGCTTATGTGTCCAATTACTTTAGAACCATTTCCAAAGATGCGTCTCAATGGAAGGTCATCGAGCAACTGAGAGCTATGGGTGTAACGGTTGATTCTGTTGAATTTCCGGAAAAAGATATTTATCCGGCCAATTTCATAACGCCCATCATTAACAGTGAATGTGCCGCTGCTTTTGATGAGTTGACGAGGTCTAACCAGGATGATCTTTTAAAAAGACAAGACAAGGGAGCATGGCCAAATTCTTTCAGAACTGCACGAACTGTGCCGGCTGTTGAATATATCAATGCAAACAGGCACCGGTATTCGGT
This sequence comes from Chitinophagaceae bacterium, assembly GCA_043780275.1. Taxonomy (GTDB): domain Bacteria; phylum Bacteroidota; class Bacteroidia; order Chitinophagales; family Chitinophagaceae; genus MGR-bin208. Next base: position 5,769 of record JAYWCV010000184.1, on the reverse strand, counting down.
TATGACTAAAATGAATGAGTTTATGAAACAGTTTGATGTGCTGATTGTTCCGACTTTTGCCGGCAGTCAGTTGGCTATCACTAATCTTTCCGGCCACCCGGCTCTTATTTTTCCATGTGGCTACAGTAAAAACGGCATGCCGGAAACCATCACATTACTGAGTAATTTATATGACGAAGTAAAACAATTGATTTTAGCAGAGGCATATCAAAAAGCAACCGATTATCATAAAAAACATCCGGCTCGTTTTTTGGAGTAAAGAATGATGAAATTTTTCCCATTGAAAATAAAATTTCATCTGCAATCCGGACTATTAAAAAATATTATGTTTGTCGCTATGCCAGAGGATGTAAAGAAAATAAGGGTTGCCATTTTAGATCTTTATGAAGGATTTGAAAATCAGGGTATGCGTTGCCTTAACAGTATTCTTGCTGAATTTGCTGCTACTAATTCAATTAAAATCGACCTAGAGATTTTTGATGTTCGACTTGAAAAAAATCTGCCGGATCTTTCTTTTGACATTTATATTTCCAGCGGTGGACCCGGCTCACCATTGGAGTCGGAAGGGCTCGAATGGGATACGAAATATTTTGCATGGGTGAGCCTGATTGAAGATTGGAATGCAGACCCAAAAAATGCAGTCAAGAAATCTGTTTTTTTAATTTGTCATTCCTTTCAGTTGTATTGCCGTCATCATAAAATCGGGAATCTTTGCCGAAGGAATTCCACTTCCTTCGGCGTATATCCTGTTCATTTGATGGAAAGCGGAGATGAGGAAATTGTTTTCGACGGATTAAGAAATCCTTTTTATGTTGTTGACAGCCGCGACTATCAGTTGATAGAACCAGACAATATTGTTTTAGAAAAAATGGGTGCCCGAATTTTATGCATTGAAAAAAACCGGCCTCATGTACCGTATGAAAGAGCGGTCATGGCTATTCGCTTTTCTGAAACCATTATCGGCACACAATTCCATCCGGAAGCAGATGCTGTGGGTATGAGTTTGCATTTGCAAACGGATAAAAGAAAAAAAGTGGTTGTTGAAAATCATGGAGAAACCAAGTGGAAAGAAATGATCGATCACTTACATGATCCTGATAAAATACAATGGACATACTCTCATGTACTTCCCAATTTTTTAAACAAAGCTGTCAGACATCTGCAAACTGTTCCTGCATATTGATTCTTTTCTCCATTTAAATAAAACGAAACCAATCTGAACTTATCTTTGGTTACTCCTCTTTGAATCCTTAACTTTCAAAGAGAAAATCAATAGATGAATAAAGAATTAAGGAATGCTTTCAACCAAGCTTTTACCAAAGAAAAGTATAACAGCTTTGTAAAAGAAGTAATGGATTCTCATCCCGGCACACTCGATTTCAGGGTAGCTGAAACCCCGGTTTTTGTTCCAAAAGAATTGAAACAAAAAATCCTGGATGCCTGCGAAAGCATTATTGATATTATTACCGCCACCGATTTCAAGCAGTTGACACAAAAAGCCATTCCTAAAAATTTATTTGTTCCGAATGAAAATAATCATTCCCATTTCATGGCTCTCGATTTTGGCATTTGTATAAATGAGCAAGGAGAAATTGAACCACAGTTGATAGAAATGCAGGGCTTCCCCAGTTTGAATGCCTACCAGGTTTTATTTCCGGAAATCAGTAAAAAGCATTTTCCCGTTCCGGAAAACTATTCCCCATTTTTATCTGATCATACCCGGGAATCTTATATACAGTTATTGAAAGAAATTATTCTGGGTAACCATCAACCGGAACATGTAATTCTGTTAGAAATTTTTCCACATTTACAAAAAACAAGAATTGACTTTGCCTGTACCGAAACATATGTTGGAATAAAAACAGTTTGCCTGACTAAATTAATTAAAGAAGGAAAAAATCTTTATTATTTACTGGATGGTGTAAAAACAAGGATCCACCGCATTTACAACCGGTTGATTTTCGACGATCTTCAGCAACAAACCGCTGAGGTGCAGGAAAAAGGAAAAATACTTTTTGAAGAACTGGATGTTGAATGGATCACTCATCCAAACTGGTTTTATCGTATCAGTAAATACACACTTCCTTTTATTCATCATCCATTGGTACCGAAAACCTATTTTTTAAACGATGTAAAACAAATACCGGAAGACTTGGAAAATTATGTTTTAAAACCTTTATTTTCTTTTGCAGGACATGGTGTAATTATTGATCTGCAATCATCGGATATTGAAAATATTAAGGATCCTGAAAACTGGATACTGCAAAGAAAAGTGAAATATGCAGATATAATCGAAACGCCAGACATTCCTGCAAAAGTGGAGATTCGAATTTTTTATTTCTGGAAAGATGGGGAAACCAGACCTGTAGCCGTTAACAATTTGGCTCGTTTGAGTAAAGGAAAAATGGTTGGCGTCAGTTACAACAAAGACAAAGAATGGGTTGGCGGATCATTTTGCTGGTTTGAAAATTAATTTAATTTTTTTTATATGATACACATAAAAGATATTCCTAAAAAGGAATTAGCTCCCGGCATACTTAGTAAATTAGTGCATGGTGATAAATCTTCTTTATCGATCGTGGAACTTGCAAAAGGAAGCATACTTCCCTTGCATCGGCACATACATGAACAGATCACATATATCGTTGAAGGTGAATTGGAGATGCTATTGGGAGATGAAAAACATATTCTTACAGCAGGTACTGTTCATGTAATTCCGTCCAACCAGCCACATGGAGCAGTGGCATTAACGGATTGCATGGTTATCGATTTTTTCAGCCCTGCGAGAGATGATTACCGATAAATCGAATTACCTGATCACTTGAATTTCTTTTTTAAAGAATTCAGTTTATCTGCAAAGGATTCATTTGAATTTTCAGCAACTTCATTTTTGTTATTGTCTTTTTTAGTTGTCTGTAAATTTGGTTTTGAATTCATCAGACAACTTGAATGAATACCTAAGTCCGACAAAAATTCTTCTTCCCTGATTTGGCGCAAATACATAAGACGGATCAAATGACAGTGCATAAGGATTTTCTGTTGTTGGCACTACTTTTCCCATATTATCAAACACTACTTTTTTATCAAACGGATCATGCGTTCGTGCAATAATAAAAGGATTATTTTTAGCCGGTGTCCAGTTCAATAAATTTTTAACACCAAAATACATGTCAAAACTTTTAGAAAACTTTTTAGTCACCTGAATATTCTGAATACTCCACACCGGTGAAGAAGCCATACGCGGATCGAGGTCGGATAATAACGGCAAACGCATCGGGCCATAAAGATTTCCCGTATAATCGATGCCTATATTTTGCTTCGGGAAAAAATAACTTACTGCCCAGGTTCCACTCCATTTTTCAACCAGCATGGGTTTTATTTTTATCGATTTACCATCCTTGTCATCCTCTACTCTTTTTACATCCTGCAATGTAAATCCTGCTAATATTTTTAATCGCTGACCAAAATTCAATTCAGAATTTAACGTAAGTCCTTTTGAAAAGGCATACCCCTTCAGGTTATCGTAAATGATCTTGTTCGGATCGGTATCATAATCTGCAATGATTTGATTTTGAAAATGAGAATACCAAACGGCCACATCAAAATTGTAAAAATTTAAATTTTTTCTCCACTGCCTCGAATAGTTCAGATTGATATTCTTGCTTTTTTCCGGTTTTAATTCAGCTAATATTTCAACGGCTCTTGCCCCCGTCAATGCTGCATGATCTTCGGTAAAAATATTCACTACCCGGAAACCCGTACCTGCATTCAACCTAACAACCTGGTTGTTTTTAAAATTAATTTTATACGCTATCCTTGGTGTAAAAATATTTTTATGCACCGAATGATAGTCGTACCGCATTCCCAACAAAAGAGTCTGGTTAGCATTCAAAATCCATTCATCCTGTACAAAGATCCCGGGGATATAGGTTTTGTTGGGCATGTTCTTTCCGGTTAATGTATCGACAGTTGCTGTGGAATTATCATCATAAAAATTGTATCGCATCGCCACACCACTTAATAATTCATGTGATGTGGCAATTTGTTTATCCCATGTAAACTGACTGAAAACAATATCTTGTTTGCCGATAAAAGGGGTCCTTCCGTAATAAGAATCCTGATCATGGCCCGTTGCAGAAACCGATAAATTCATTTTTTCTTTCACTGGAAGCTGATAGTTCCCAATCAGTTCCCAACGGTTAGTTGTAATACTTTCTGCATAAATGCTATCCGAACCACGGAGACTTTTTTCATAACGAAGATCGCCGCCCCAGCGACTTTCGGTAAAATAGCGGCTTGCCAATGAAGCGGTCCTGTTATTTTTTCTATGGAAATTTAATTTATTGAAAATTGAAACCCGGTTTTGCAGCGTAACATCGGTAAACTGATCGCCATTCTTGTCAAATGGTTTCTGATAATTGAAATAATTAATACCGGTCAAACTGGTTATCGATTTGGAAGGCTTCCATTTAAAACCTAAATCAACCAAATGTTCCTGCCAGTCGGTTGTCATGATGTTTGCAGAAATGACCGGGGCATTTTCGGGACTTTTGGTAATCACATTAATCAATCCGCCGATAGCCTCGGAACCATACAACCCCGATGCAGGTCCTTTCACAATTTCAATTCGTTCAATCATCTGAGCTGGTATTCCAAACAAACCATATACCGACCCCAGGCTGCTTACAATAGGCATTCCATCAATCGTTATCATGGTATACGGCCCTTCCAATCCATTAATATGTATGTCACCGGTATTGCAAACACTGCAGTTTAACTGAGGACGTACTCCGTTCACGTTTTGCAATGCTTCAAAAATGCTGGGTGTTGGATTTTTTTTCAGAAACTGGCTGGTATATACTTCGACAGCTATCGGACTCTTCAATCTTGTTATTGGTCGCATGGTACCTGTAACAACAATATCCTCCAGTATTTTGACTGATTCTTCTAAATCAATATTGATCTTTTGTTCTTTACGATCGGTGATGGTTACCAATTTTTGAAAGTCATAAAAACCGTTCGCAGTCACTTCCAATATTCTTTTACCAAGCGGTAAATCTGTCAATATAAAATATCCATTACTGTCAGCTACTGTAAAAAATATTTTTTCAACCTGAATGCTGGCAAAGGGAATTGCATTTCCATTGCTGCTAATTTTTCCGCTAAGCACTGCAGTTTGTGCATGTAATTTGAAGCCACTCATGTTCAATACCAGCAATAAGAAACCCATATATATTCGATACGCCATAAATTATTTTTAGTCTTGTCTAAATTTATCTTTAGGCAAATATACAATGTTTACAAACAAAACTTTATCTCAAATTAAATTCGGTGTAGATTAAAATTGTTACGGCTATATAGTTAGTGGGCAGTGAGGACACTGCCCACGGCGGGTTTCCCCGGTTGATGCCTGCATATCTGGTAGGAAGGTCCCCACCTCAGCTGTTCGAAAGATGACTGTAAATTGCTTTAATAATTGCAAAACCCGATACCAGACGGGCAGGGATGAAATACTATATTTATATCATCCCTGCCCGTTCCGTTCAGGCGGGCCTTCGGGATTTTTGTTTCCCGCTACTGAATTTTCTATAAAAATGTCAGCCTTTCAGGCTTAAACATTAAATTACCAATACTTAAAAAATATTCCGAACACTTATACTGTCCCAACCGCCTGTTTTCAGCGTTGGGTGTTGCAAAATAAATATTGTGGAAAAAATGGTCTCTACGTTTGACTATTCACATTGTAAATTTTTTAAAAATATTTTATAC
>JAYWCV010000183.1:0-2901 GCA_043780275.1 Chitinophagaceae bacterium | reverse complement strand
AAACCATTATTGGACAGGGCCGATGCCGATGTAATGACTTTTCAGATTGCCGGAAATATTTTTAAAGCTTTAGAAGAATTAAAAGAATGTGAAAAAACGTATAAAAAAGGATTGAAACTATTCCCTGCAAGCGGACCTTTATATAGTGAATATGGTGAATTGTTGTGGGCCAGAAAAGATTATATGGCTATTACACAGTGGGAGAAAGGAATCGAAACCGATCCTAGCTATTCGGGCAATTATTACAATGCTGCATTGTTTTATTATTTTACAAAAGACAAAGTATGGAGCATTGTTTATGGAGAAATATTTGTGAACATGGAGAGCCTGACTGAAAGGTCGGTTGCCATGAAAAAATTGATTTACGACTCTTATAAAGAAAAACTATTTGCCGAAGCCGATATGTTGAAGTCGGAAGATAAAAACAAGAATCCTTTTTCACTGGCTTATCTCGAATGTATGAACAGGCAATCTTCCCTGGTCAATGCTGGTATTAACCCGGAAATACTGACTATGATCAGAACAAGATTTATCCTGGATTGGTATGCGAATTATGCAGATAAATATCCCGTGAAATTATTCGACTATCATCGGCAACTTTTACAAGCTGGTATGTTTGATGCCTATAACCAATGGCTTTTTGGCATGGTTGAAAGCCTTTCGGGATATGATAACTGGACCAAGACACATGCAACTGAATACGCAGCTTTCAATAATTTTCAGAAGAGCCGTATTTTTAAAATACCAGCCGGACAATATTATCAAACAAAGTGATCATTAAATATTCTGTATCTTAAAGTCCTGTTTTTGACAGGACTTTTTTTTGTGGATATTTTTTACCAAACTTTCAGCCGTTTTAAAAAGATTCTGAAAATCAAAATTAAATACAGAAATTAAATTTTTACAAATTAGTTTAGCAAATCATTAAAAACAGTTTACATGAAGCCAACAAGAGTTTTTGATTGTTTAGCGTATCAATTAGAGAATCAGCCATTAGAAGATGCTTTCGCTGCAAAAGAAGGCGGTAAATGGAAAAAATACAGTTCCCAACAGGTTAATGAACTGGTTGATTCGCTTTGTGCCGGTTTTTTAGCTATGGGAATTGGTGGAAACGACATGTCTATAGAAGGCCGTGATAAAGTAGCTATTCTTTCTAAAAACAGACCCGAGTGGTTATTAATTGATCTGGCTATTCAAAAAATAGGGGCTGTATTAATTCCCGTTTATCCAACAGTTCATGTCAGCGACCTGGAATTTGTTTTAAATGATGCTGCAGTAAAACTTGTTATTGTAAATGATGAAGAACTGTTTTTAAAAGTGCAGAGTGTGCGGGCCAATACCCCTACAGTAAAAGACGTTTATAGTTTTGAACATGTAAGTGCAACAAAACACTGGAAAGAATTGCTGGGAAAACCAAATGATGAAAATTTGAAAAAAATACATGATATAGCAGCATCTATAAAACCCGAAGATTTGTTCACCATCATATATACATCTGGTACAACCGGTACACCAAAAGGAGTGATGCTTTCGCATCACAACGTGATGAGTAATGTACAAAGTGCATTTGATTGTATTTTTTTCGACTTGGGTATTTCAGGAAACAAGGCATTAAGTTTTCTGCCATTGAACCACATTTTTGAAAGAGTAACAAGTTTCATTTACATCTATAGTAGTACATCCATTTATTATGCAGAGGATTTGGATAAGATAGGTGAAAACCTGAAAGAAGTAAAACCACATATGTTTACTACTGTACCAAGACTTTTGGAAAAAGTATATGAAAAAATCATGGTGAAGGGAAAAGAATTAACGGGTGTAAAAAGAAAGCTTTTTTTCTGGGCTTTGGACCTGGCCAGCAAATTCGACCTGGAAAAAAACCAGGGTCTTTGGTACAACATGCAATTGGCATTGGCCAATAAACTTATTTTTAAAAAATGGCGTGAAGCATTGGGTGGAAATATTAAATGTATTGTAACCGGTGCAGCAGCTTGCCAGGTGAAACTGATCAGGATATTTACTGCCGGAAATATTCCAATTCTGGAAGGATATGGCCAGACAGAATCATCGCCGGTGATTACAGCAAACCGTTTAAATCCGAAATACAGAAAGTTTGGTTCTGTAGGTGTAACTATTGATGGTGTGGAAGTAAAAATTGCGGAAGATGGCGAAATTCTTTGTAAAGGACCAAATGTGATGATGGGTTATTACAAACGACCCGACCTGACAGCGGAAACTATTCAAAACGGTTGGTTGCATACAGGTGATATTGGTACTATGATTGACGGAAAATTTTTAAAAATCACCGATCGTAAAAAAGAAATATTCAAAACCTCGGGAGGCAAATATGTTGCGCCGCAACCCATCGAGAATAAGTTGTCTGAATCTTCTTTAATAGAACAAGTTATGATCATAGGGGCTGATGAAAAATTCACTGCTGCATTGATTGTCCCTTCATACAATAACCTGAAAGAATGGTGTATGGAAAATGGTTTAAATTGTGGAAGCCCGGCAGAGATGGCGAACAATGAAAAGGTGATGGATTATTACCGGGAGATTGTAGAAAAATTCAACGCCAACTTCAATCATGTAGAGCAAGTGAAGAAGTTTGAATTACTACCACACGAATGGACAGTTGAAGGAGGTGAATTAACTCCGACATTGAAACTGAAACGAAAAGTGATTATGGAAAAATACAGGGATTCGGTAACACGTATCTACGCTTAATATATTTGCTTATGGGGAAAAAAAGTTGCTGAAAATTTTCAGCAACTTTTTTTATGTTACAGGCACTTTTACAATGATCGTTGTTCCTTTACCGGAATGACTGTCAATTTCAAAAGTTCCATTCACTTTGATTGCTCTTTCTTTCATACCCATCAGGCCAAAAGAATTTTTTCG
>JAYWCV010000182.1:0-8518 GCA_043780275.1 Chitinophagaceae bacterium | reverse complement strand
TTCTCCGGAATGTGGAGTGAACACTGCAGCTATAAAAATTCCATTAAATGGTTAAAGACCTTACCCCGGGATGGAGAAAAAATGCTGGTAAAGGCCGGCGAAGAGAATGCAGGATTAATGGATATCGGTGATGGGTATGGAGTCGTATTTAAAATAGAATCACATAATCATCCTTCGGCCATTGAACCATTTCAAGGTGCCGCTACTGGTGTTGGAGGTATTCACCGCGATATTTTTACCATGGGTGCAAGGCCCATTGCCGCTTTAAACTCTTTGCGGTTTGGAAACCTTGATGAAGTAAAAACCCAGCATTTATTAGCGGGTGTTGTTCATGGTATCGGGCATTACGGCAATTGCTTTGGTGTGCCTACGGTTGGTGGAGAAATTTATTTCGACCAATCTTATCATACCAATCCATTGGTTAATGCCATGAGTGTGGGCATTTTAAAAAATGGAGAAACCGTATCAGCCATTGCTTTAGGCAAATCGAATCCGGTAATGTTTGTGGGCAGTGCTACCGGTAAAGACGGGATAGGTGGTGCATCTTTTGCCTCTGCAGATATTACGGCAGATAGTATGGAAGAATTACCTGCCGTTCAGGTTGGTGATCCTTTCCAGGAAAAAAAATTATTGGAAGCCTGCCTCGAAGTGATCAAAACTGGTGCAGTAATAGGTATGCAGGACATGGGTGCTGCCGGAATTATTTGTTCAACTGCCGAGATGAGTGCAAAAGGAAAAGTGGGAATGCGCATTGACCTGGATAAAGTACCTACCCGACAAAAAAATCTCGCCAATGGCGAGTCAGGCATGAAGGCATGGGAATTATTATTAAGTGAAAGCCAGGAGAGAATGTTGATGGTTGTTGAAAAAGGAAAAGAAGAAATTGTAAAAGAAGTTTTTGTAAAATGGGATTTGCCTTGTGCGGTTATTGGTGAAGTAACCGATGATGGGCTATTGAAATTTTACATGCATGGAGAACTGGAAGCAGAATTACCTGCCGAAGAATTAGTATTGGGTGGAGGAGCTCCACAATATGATAGAACTTATACAGAGCCAACATATTTTGAAAAAATAAAGCAGTTCGATCCGGAAAAAATTGCAGAACCTTCGGATTTGAAATCGGTGGCAGAAAAATTAATTCAATTGCCATCTATTGCATCCAAACGTTGGGTATATACACAGTATGATAGTATGGTGGGCACAGGAAATACAAATACTAATGCCCCGAGTGATGCAGCGATAGTGATAGTAAAAGAAAATGGCAAAGCACTGGCCATTACAACCGATTGTAACAGCCGCTATGTTTTTGCCGATCCGTATAAAGGAGCCATGATAGCCGTAAGCGAAGCGGCACGGAATATAGTTTGCAGTGGTGGTAAACCTTTGGGCGTAACCAATTGCCTGAATTTTGGGAACCCTTATGACCCCGAAGTATATTATCAGTTTGTATATGCTGTAAAAGGAATGGGGGAAGCCTGTATCAAATTTAATACACCCGTTACCGGTGGAAATGTAAGTTTCTATAATCAAAACCCGGATGGACCGGTAAATCCAACGCCAACAATTGGCATGGTTGGTTTGTTGGACAGTCTGGATAATAAAATGACCTTGAATTTTAAAAAAGAAGGACATTTAATTTATGTATTAGGCGTATTAAAAAATGACATGAATTGTTCTGAGTACCTGCATAAAATACAGGAAGTAGAATTTTCTCCGGCTCCTTATTTTGACCTGGAAGAAGAATTTGCACTTCAGCAAATGGTTTCATTGCTGATTGAAAAAAAATTACTTGAATCGGCACATGATATTAGTGAAGGTGGATTGTTTGTAAACCTTTGTGAAAGTGGATTTACGAAAGAATTAGGTTTTTCAATTTCATTTGAAAATGAATTCCGGAAAGATGCCTTTTTATTTGGCGAAGCACAAAGCAGGGTAGTAGTTTCAGTTGATCCAAAAAAAGAAGAGGATTTCAAAAATACTCTTGGACAATTTCCGGCAAGCTTTTTAGGAATTGTCAGTTCAGCTGATATCATAATAAATAATGAGAATTGGGGCGATATTAAAAACTGGGAAGAGCTTTATGATACGGCTATCGAAAATCAATTGGCCAAAGCATTGGCAGAAGGGGAAGGAGCATTAAGTGCAATTTAAATAAACAGATGAAAAAAGAAGACGTCATAGTTGTTACGGGAGCTGCCGGTTTTATCGGCAGTTGTATGGTTGGGTTCCTTAATAAAAAAGGATTTGAGAACCTTGTACTGGTGGATGAATTTAACCGGGAAAACAAAAAAGAAAATTTAAAAGGAAAATCATTTTTACAACAAATAGACCGGAATGTTTTTTTTGAATGGCTCGATGATTCAGCCAATAAAATTGACTATGTTTTTCATCTGGGAGCAAGAACCGATACAACGGAATTTGATTATACTATTCATGAAAAATGGAATGTCATTTTTTCCAAAAATATCTGGAACTACTGTACGCAAAAAAATATTCCGTTAGTGTATGCATCATCTGCGGCAACCTATGGCAGTGGTGAATTTGGATATAAAGACGATCATGCTATTGCAGAAAAGCTGGAACCATTAAATCCATACGGGGTTTCAAAAAATGAATTTGACAAATGGGTGCTAATGGAAACCAAAACCCCCCTTCGGGGGGCAGGGGGGCCTCCTTTCTGGGCAGGCATGAAATTTTTCAATGTCTTTGGTCCAAATGAATATCACAAAGGAAGAATGGCCAGTGTTATTTTTCATTCTTTCAACCAAATCATTGCTACCGGGAAAGTAAAATTGTTCAAATCGCATAAGGAAGCCTTCAGGGATGGTGAGCAGCTTCGTGATTTTATTTATGTGGAGGATGTTTTAAACGTTTGTTTCTGGATGATGGAAAACAAGCCTGTTTCCGGTTTATATAATTTGGGAACAGGCAAAGCAAGGACTTTCAAAGACCTTGTACTTTCCATTTTTAAAAGTTTACAAATAGAACCGGTCATTGAATTTATTGAAACACCTGAAGATATCCGCGACAAGTATCAATATTTTACAGAAGCCGATATGAAAAAGCTTCGGGATGCCGGATATGATGAAGAATTTTTCTCATTAGAGAAATCTGTGGACACTTATGTTCAACAATATTTATTTAAGAAAGCCTACTATTAATTCTTATACAGCACCCCATCTTTCATTACAAAAATAATTTTTCCAAACACCTGCGGATCTTTCAGCGGGTCGCCATCAACAGCAACTATATCGGCCAGCTTACCAGGTTCAATACTGCCCAACTGATCTTTCATGCCCAATAAATCAGCAGCATGAATAGTTGCCGCTTTTATAGCTTCCATGGCAGGCATGCCTCCTTCAATCATGTAAATAAATTCGAGCCAGTTCTTTCCGTGCATATACACACCGGCATCTGTGCCAAAAGCAATTTTTACACCGGCTTTATATGCCTTTGCAAAAGTGCTTTGTAATTGTGGCCCTATGGCAAGTGCTTTTGGTGTAATCAATGCAGGGTAGTATCCCGGAATTTTTGCAGAATCAGCTACCGCTTTTCCGGCAGTTAATGTAGGCACATAATATGTTCCGAATTGTTTGAATAAAGCAATCGATTCATCATCCATCAATGTACCATGTTCAATAGAACTTACACCGGCTTTGATGGCTCTTTTCATACCCTCGGCACCGTGAGCATGTACGGCAATTTTCATTCCGTAGTCCTTTGCAGTTTCCACAATGGCCTTTATTTCTTCTTCGGTGAATTGAGGATTGCTGCCGTTTTTGGCAACACTTAATACACCACCTGTTGCTGTTATTTTTATTAAATCTGCACCATCTTTATAACGTTGTCTTACTGCTTTTCTGCATTCATCCGGACCGTTTACAACACCATCAACAGGTTCAGGATCTCCCATGAGGCTTTTTTTAAATCCATTGGTAGGATCACCATGTCCGCCGGTTGTAGATATAATTTTCCCGGCCGTAAAAACCCGGGGACCTTTTATAACTCCTTTATTGATTGCATTACGTAGCGAGATATTTACACCCGATCCACCTAGGTCTCTTACCGATGTAAAACCGGCCATTAAGGTTTTATCTGCAAACTGCACCGACATAAATGCATAGTCGGATGGATTCAGTGTAAAAGTTTGTAAAAACTGGTTCGGGTTGGTTTCATTTTCCATGTGTACGTGCATGTCAATCCAACCGGGCATCACTGTTTTGGTTTTAAGATCAATGGTTTTATCGGCAGCAGAAGCTTTTGAAAATCCATTTTCTACGGCAATGATTTTATTTTTTTCGATAACAATAGTTGTGTTCTTTTTTACTTCATTTGAAATGCCATCTACCAGGCTTCCACACCAGATATACGTTTTTTGAGCAAATGACTGGCTTATACAAATAAAACTTATGATAAGTAATAATGATTTCTTCATGGTTATAAATTATTTTTTAAATATAGAAAAAAGCACGGAAGCAATGATGATTAAAATATTTTATGGGTATTATTTAAAAAAAGATGGCTGGTTTTTGCAACAGTAAAAAAATGCTGTAGGTTTGCATGACCTCAAGGAATAATTACTTTTCCAGCTGGTCCATATAGATCGGGTACAATTTCAGAAATTATCAGGTTTAAGAAGGTTACAAAAAGATTGCTTTATTGAAAAGGACATGGAAATAAGTTTGATCCTTTTTAATAAATATTGATTTGGTATAATATTTAAACGATTCAATACAAATTATTGCTATGGCGAAATATATTTTTGTAACCGGTGGAGTTACTTCATCATTAGGAAAAGGAATTATTGCCGCTTCGCTTGCAAAACTTTTGCAGGCAAGAGGTTTAAGAGCTACCATCCAAAAATTTGATCCTTATCTGAATGTGGATCCCGGTACCTTGAACCCTTATGAACATGGGGAATGTTATGTAACTGATGATGGAGCTGAAACTGATTTGGACCTGGGACATTATGAGCGGTTTTTAAATATCCCAACTTCGCAGGAAAACAATGTAACCACCGGACGAATTTATCAAACCGTAATTAATAAGGAAAGAGAAGGTGCGTTCCTGGGAAAAACGGTACAGGTTATTCCGCATATTACCGATGAGATAAAGAAACGAATGTTGCAATTGGGGCTGTCCAACAAATATGATATCATCATTACAGAAATAGGTGGAACAGTTGGTGACATTGAATCGTTGCCATTTATTGAAGCTATTCGTCAGTTACAATGGGAATTGCCGGAAGAAGATTTACTGGTCATTCATTTGACATTGATCCCTTATTTAAAAGCGGCTAAAGAATTAAAAACAAAGCCAACACAGCACTCCGTAAAGTTATTGAGCGAAAGTGGGGTATTCCCTGATATTTTAGTTTTGCGAACCGAAGAGCCGATCAATGATGATATCAGGAAAAAAATTGCACAGTTCTGTAACGTAAAACTCGAAGCTGTTATTGAAGCAATGGATGCAAGTACTATTTATGAAGTACCTCTTTTGATGATGAAAGAAAAGCTGGATCTTATAGTACTGAAAAACCTTAAGATAACAGACTACCGTGAACCGGAGTTGACGAAGTGGAATATATTTTTGGATAAATTAAAAAATCCGAAATACAAAGTTACTATAGGCCTTATTGGTAAATATGTAGAACTGCAGGATGCGTACAAATCGATCCTGGAATCCTTTGTTCATGCAGGGGCATTAAATGATTGTAAGGTAGAAGTGGAATATATCCATTCTGAATTTATCAATAATGAAAATGTGGCAGAACATATTGGGCATCTGGATGGATTGCTTGTTGCTCCCGGTTTTGGTATTCGGGGAATTGAAGGAAAGATTACTGCTGTTAAATATGCAAGGGAAAATGGATTACCCTTTTTTGGGATATGCCTTGGGATGCAAATGGCGGTCATTGAATTTGCAAGAAATGTACTTGGGTTAAAAAATGCCCATTCAACCGAAATGGAACCAAAGTCGTTAGAGCCGGTTATCAATATGATGGAAGAGCAAAAGAAAATAACCAAAATGGGAGGTACGATGCGCCTAGGTTCTTATCCATGTCATTTGAAGGAAGGATCTTTAGCTCAAAAGATTTATGGTTCATCTGACATACATGAAAGGCACAGGCACCGGTATGAGTTTAACAATGCGTACCTGGACTTATTTGAAAATAATGGTATGGTTGCAAGTGGAAAACATCTTGAGTCGAATTTGGTAGAAATTATGGAATTGCCAGAGCATCCTTTTTTTATCGGAGTTCAGTTTCATCCCGAACTTAAAAGCACCGTAGAAAGACCTCAACCCATATTTGTTCAGTTTGTAGGAGCCGCTAAGATTTTTCATGAAAAGAAAAACAGTCTGAAAAATCATTTATTAAAAGGTGAAATGATATAAGTCCCGAACAAATGCAAGAGCATAATAATTTTAATGCGAATAAAAGCAAACCATCCCTAAAAATCTATCAGCCTTGTACTGACAACTATCAGTATATTTGCGGCTTCCTTAAATTAATTCAGCATGAATTTTGATCGTAATACCGTCCTTGGTTTTGTAGCGCTTGGCATTCTGTTTTTTGGATATTTTTATTATAATAATCAACAACAGAAGACTTTTTTAGCTGATAAGGCAAGAAAAGACAGCATTCTGCAAGCAAGCAAACCAAAACCAAATTTGCAGGTTAAACTTAAAGACTCACTAAGTACAGATTCTTTAAAAAGTATTGTAAACATAGATGGGTTTAAGCAATCTCCGGCTAACGAAGAGCAGTTGACCGTTGTAGAGAATGACCTGATGAAAGTTGTGTTTACCAATAAAGGCGGTCAACCAAAGAGTGTTGAATTAAAAGGATTTAAAAATCAATATAGTAATACGGTAAAACTTGCTTCAACCAATGAAGATAAAATTACCTATGCTATTAATACAGCAGAAAATAAAAGTGTACAAATAGAAGACCTTTATTTTGATTTTGCAGGAACTCAAACATTGGCTGACGGTAGCCAGGTAATCAGTTTCAATCTGCTGGCGCAGGATGCAGTTAGCAAAGTAATTACCCATCAGTTTGTTATTAAAAAAAGTGATTATTTGTTTGATTTTAATGTACAATTAAATGGTGCAGATAAATTACTAACACAAAATTCGTTGAACCTGATCTGGCAAAACAAAGCCAACAAATTAGAGAAAGACCTGGCCTATGAAAAATTGCAGACACAGGTTGGATATGTGACTGATGCTGCGTTTGATTATCATACAATAGGTAGTGGTGATGATAAGGAATTTACGAAACCTACAAACTGGGTAGCCGTAAAGCAACAGTTTTTTAGCCGGGTATTAATTGCAAAAAATAATTTTACGTCTGGTAATATCATTTGGGAAGTACCGGGAGAAACTGATTCAGTATCTGTTGTAAAAGCAACGGCCAACATGAAGATACAGGGACTTACCGGATCTACTGTTTCAATACCTCTTAGCTTATATTATGGCCCGAATGATTATAAGATTTTGAAAAGTTATAACCTAGAAATGGAAAACCTGGTGAATCTTGGTCAGGGTATTTTTGCTTTTGTAAAATATATCAACCGGTATATCATTCTTCCATTCTTCGATTTTTTCAAACACTTAATCGGAAATTTTGGTATGGTCATTTTATTAATGACGGTTTGTATCCGATTGATCATTTCACCACTAACTTATTCCAGTTATTTGAGTGGGGCTAAAATGAAAATGCTGCGTCCAGAAATTCAGAAGTTAAAAGATAAGTATGGAACAGATCAGCAAGCAATCAGCATGGAGCAAATGAAACTGTTCAGGGAGGCGGGTGTAAATCCTTTAGGAGGTTGTATTCCGGCTTTATTACAGATACCGATTTTCTTTGCACTCTATAGTTTCTTTAACTCGAATGTTGGGTTAAGAGGGGAAAGTTTTTTATGGGCCGAGGATTTGTCTGCGTATGATTCCGTCATGAATCTGGGATTCAATATCCCTTTTTACGGGGACCATGTCAGTTTATTTACCATTCTGGCGGTAGCAACCAGTTTTCTTATTTCTATATATAGTATGAATATGGCACCGGATCAAAGTAATCCGATGATGAAATACATGCCGTATATTTTCCCTTTCTTTATGCTTTTCATTTTCAATAAGATGCCATCGGCATTAACCTGGTATTATACCGTGTCAAACGTAATTACCCTGATCATTCAATTTGTAATTATGAATTACATTATTGACCATGATAAAGTTTTAGCAAAAATTGAACTGGAACGTAAGAAGCCTAAAGGAAAATCGAAGTGGCAGGAAAAACTGGAGCAGGTGCAGGAAAATCAGAAAAAAGTAAAAGACATGCAACAAAAATCAAAGAAGTAATCTTTCTAAGAACATACTGAATTAAAAAACCAGGCTTTAAAAGAGCCTGGTTTTCTTGTACGCAACGAATTGGTTAATTTGCCTCGTCTGTTACCTGGTATTTAATTGAAATTTAAACAAATGACTAAAGTGTACATTTTATTTTTTGGGGTGA
>JAYWCV010000181.1:0-22201 GCA_043780275.1 Chitinophagaceae bacterium | reverse complement strand
TTGAATAATGTTGTGCAGCTTCGGGCATCAGGTATGTGGCGACACGCAGACAACCGTATCCACCCAGTTTCATGGAGATGCCTGCCAAAAACATGGATGCAGCTGTTGGTGCAGAACTGTGTCCATCCGGTACCCATGTGTGAAAAGGAAAGAGGGCTGTGAAAATTCCGAAACCAATAAAAATAAACGGGAAGAAAAAATTCTGTGTTTCTACCGGAATATGCAACTGAGATATCCGCATCAAATCAAATGTATAAACGCCAACTCCGGCAGCAGAATTAAAATACAAGCCTGCCAAGCCAACAAAAACCAAAGCCGATCCTGCCATCAGCATCAAAGCCAGTTTCATGGCACTGTATTCTTTTTTCCCACTGCCCCAGATACCAATTAATAAAAATTTTGGGATCACGGCTACTTCCAGAAAAAAGAACATGGTAAACAGGTCCAGTGATATAAAAAATCCATAAGCACCGGTACTCAAGAATAATAAAAGAAAGAAAAACTCCTTACTCAATTTCTCCATTTTCCAAGAAACCAATACTGCCGCCAAGACAACAAAAGCGGTCAATAATATCATGGAAACGGATATGCCATCAATGCCGATATGATAATTGATATTTAATGTGGCAAACCACTTGTATTCCTGCTGAAAAAGCATTTGTTCTACATTGCCGGCTGCCCGTTCTTTCCAAAACTCCATGAGCAATGCAATACTCAAAAGCAATTGCAATGCAGATCCTGTCAATGCAATTGTTCTTATTTGCTTGAGTCCCTTTGCAGGCAAAATAGCCAGTGCAGTGAGTAAGGGCAGTAAAATGAATAAATTTAAATTCATCTTTTTAATTCAATAGGTTAAAATTTTAATTCTTCCACAAATACAAAAACACAATGGCCAACCCAAAAATTCCTCCAAAAAAGTACAGTGTATAGTTTTGTACTTTTCCGGATTGAATACCTTTCATCCATTCCGAAATTTTTGCTGTTCCATAGGCAATACCATTCATAGATCCGTCTACTATATTTTTATCAATCCAAGCTGCAGGCCTTCCAACCAGATTGAAGATAATTTTCTTGGTGATGAAGAGATAAACTTCATCGATATAAAATTTTTGATATGCCAACCTGTATATTCCTCCAAGACTATCGGCGATTTTTTTGGGGCCTTCATTTTCTTTTTTATACAAAAAATAAGCAACTAAAATTCCGCTGATGCCAAGCAATACCGGTGCAACAGAGAAACCAATATGCAATGAACTATGAAAGCCAATTCCATCAGCGGTAACGAAATTAGAAAAAGGAATAAACCCGGTGAATAAAGCACCGATACTTAAAATAATCAATGGCAGTTTCATACTGGAACTTCCTTCACCATGTGTGTTGTGATAATTTTTTTCTTTGCTCCAGAATATAGAAAAATATAAACGGAACATATAAAAAGCAGTAACAGCTGAAGTAATCAATGCTACGATGTATACTGTTTTATCGGCGTTGTATGCCGCCAACAAAATTTCTTCTTTGCTGAAAAAACCGGCAAATGGCGGAACTCCTGCAATAGCCAGACAGGCAATCAAAAAACTGATATGTGTGATGGGCATGAGTTTCCGGAGGCCTCCCATGTCTTTCATGTCATTGCTGTGTACAAAATGTATAACCGCTCCTGCACCAAGAAATAATAATGATTTAAAAAATGCATGGGTGAATAAATGAAACATGGATGCTGTGTATCCTAACGAATTTTCACCGGAAACTCCTGATACACCCAAAGCAAACATCATGTATCCGATCTGCGACATGGTGGAATAGGCCAGTACTCTTTTAATATCGGTTTGTGTGCAGGCAATGACTGCTGCAAATAAAGCAGAGATTAATCCTACATAGGTTACAATCTGTAATGCCGCATGATTAATGAAAAACAAGGGGAACATTCTTGCAACCAGGAACACACCAGCAACAACCATAGTGGCTGCATGTATCAATGCAGAAACCGGTGTGGGTCCTTCCATTGCATCTGGTAACCAGATATGCAAGGGGAACATGGCCGACTTTCCGGCACCACCAATAAATACCATAGTCAGTGCCCATGTCAGTATTGAAAATCCGATAAATGAAGCACCGGTAATGGCTAAGTATTGTGATGATTGGGTATCCGTCAGTCGTTGAATAAGCGTATTAAAATCCAATGTTTCTCCATAAAATGCCAGTGTAAGAATACCGATCAGAAATCCGAGATCGGCAAAACGGGTAACGATAAACGCTTTTTTAGATGCTGCCACTGCCGAAGGTTTCTGAAAATAAAAACCAATCAGCAAATAAGAGGATACTCCCACCAGCTCCCAGAAAATATAGATCTGGAAAAGGTTGGATGAAACCACGAGGCCCAACATGGAGAAAGTAAATAATAATAAGAATGCATAGTAGGTTCCAAACCGTTCTTCGCCTTTCATATAACCAAGGCTGAAGATGTGCACCATCAGTGAAACAAAACTTACCACTAACAGCATCATAACTGAAATAGGATCCAGCAAGATGCCCATATCAATCGATAAGGATTCTAAACCAACTCTTCCCATCAGGGAAGGAGAGAACTGCAACCAAACATGTTTTATGGGTATAATACTTTGGTAAATGCCATCTGTTTTTCCACTTACCATAAAATAATCGTACGCAACAAAAAGAGATAATGCTGTTACGGTAAAAAGAATGGCTGTGGCAATAATACCCGAGTAGTTGTTGAAATATTTTTTTCCAAAAATGCCCAATATCACAAATCCGGCAAGCGGAAGCAGTGGAATGAGTGCTATGTAATTTGCATAATTCATACTTAATATTTCATTTCTGTTGCATCTTCCACATCAATAGATTGATGGGACCTGTACAGATTAATAATAATAGCAATGGCCACTGCGGCTTCTGCGGCAGCGATGGTAATGATGAAAATGGTAAAGAAAATTCCATCCAGTTTTTCGGGGTATAGATATTTATTGAATGTCACGAAATTGATATTGACACTGTTCAATATCAGTTCTATCGACATCAGCATGGTAATCATATTCCGGCGGGTAAATAAACCGAACATGCCAATAAAGAACAATGCCGTGCTTACGAAAAGAAAATGTGTTATGGTTATTTCATTCATCATTCTGTTGCTTTACTTTTTATAGCAATGACAATGCAGCCGATCATTGCTGCCAATAATAAAATACTGACGGCTTCAAATGGTAATGCAAATCCGCCTTCTTTATAATTCATCATACTATACCCGATTCTGGAAATACTCGAGTCGAATTCTTTTCCAGTACCTGTAAATCCATATTGCTGAATCAGCATAAATGAAAAAAGAAATCCGAATACCACGGCAAGTATTGAAAAAACAGTTCTCTTCAACGATGTTTTTGGCATGTCTGTACCGGTCTGTTGTGTAAGAAATATGGAGAAAATAATCAGCACCACGATGCCGCCTACATAAACGATGATCTGTACGGCTGCAATAAATTCTACCTGTAACCAGAAATACAAACCTGCTATACCTACCAATGTAAAAAGCAGCCAGATGGCTGAACGGAATATTTTACGGGTTGTTACAGAAAGAATTCCCATAACAATGGTAAAGGCAGACAACAGATAAAAAATAATAACAGATGCGCTCATGTAAAAAATATAAAATGAATATTGTTTAGTTTCTTTTTTGTCATGGTCAAAAATTCTTCCTTACTCAATACCCTCCCTGATTTTTGAACCCGGTTTGTTTAATGTTTTTGTTAAGTCAGCCCGGTTGTATACACTGTGTTCAAAAGTCTGTGCCATTTTTATGGCATCCGTCGGACAAGCTATAATACACAGATTACACATGGTGCATAATTCGAGGTGATACACAAACGTATCCAATGCCTTTTTCTTTTTTCCTTCTTCGTTCACATCGAATTTGGTAATGATCTTTATCGTTGCATTCGGGCAGGCCAATTCACAGGCTGTACATCCGGTGCAGGCATGTTCATTGTTTTCATCATGCAGCATCACCACCTCGCCTTTAAATCTTTCTGGTAAAAGCAACGTATCTCTGTTATCCGGATATTCCTGTGTAATGATCTCTTTGTGATGTGTAAAATAATATCCTGTACGGCGCATACCGATGAGCAATGATTTTATTGCGTAGAAAATATCTTTTATGTATTTTATTATAAACATATGGCCTCATCCTCCAACTCCATCTCCCAAAGAGAAGGAGCGGTACTTTATTTTTTTAATGAACTAATTAACTTCCAATTCAACAATATTTCAATATTCAACATAATTATATTACTTCAATATCCTCCATATTCTTCTCCATGTTCCTCTCCGCCGTTTGGCGTAAGGATAGGTGGGGGGCTGGGGGACTAAAAATGCCAGCCCAGTATTGCCATTGCTGTTGCCAGCAACAGGTTAATCATACTAATCGGTAATAAATATTTCCATTCTAAATTCAATAACTGATCAATACGCAACCGTGGAAATGTCCACCTGAACCACATGATTACAAATATTAAAAAAAATGTTTTTCCAAAAAACCAGATACTGGATGGTATATAATCCATCACATGATTAAATGCTTCCCAGTTGCCAATATGAAACGGCATCCATCCTCCCAGAAACAGCGTTGCACCAATTGCGCAGACGATAAATACATTGATATATTCTGCTAAAAAAAACAAGGCAAATTTCATCCCTGAATATTCGGTATGGAATCCGGCAGTTAATTCTGACTCGGCTTCTGCCAGATCAAACGGTGCACGGTTTGTTTCAGCCGTTACTGCAATAATGAAAATGACAAATGAAATAATAACCGGAATATGCCCTTTAAAAATCCACCAGCCATTTGCCTGGGCATTGATGATATCGGTGATATTTAAACTACCAGATAAAACAACAATGGTCAAGATAGATAAGCCTGCAGATAATTCATAACTCACAATCTGTGCTCCGCTTCTCATTGCACCCATCAACGAATATTTATTATTGCTGGCCCAACCTGCTATTAAAATGCTGATGACCATAATGGAAGAAACAGCAGATACATACAGTACGCCGATATTGAGATCCCACAATTGAAAATCTTTTGCAAAAGCAATGGGTGCCATCAACAACATGGCTACCATCATGGCGATGAATGGTGCCAGGTTGAATAAAAATTTATCGGCACCATCCGGAGTCATACCTTCTTTAACCATTAACTTAACTGTATCAGCGGCTGATTGCAGCAATCCGTAAGGGCCCACACGATTTGGACCTAATCGAATCTGCATCCATGCAGCTACTCTTCTTTCCATAAGTACCAATACCAATCCCAGTACAGCAAACAAACCAATCACGGCAATGCCTGCAATAACCATTTCAATGATCAATGCCCATGTTGGATTGAATGTTTGGTTCAACCAGTTATGAATGTTTGTTGATATGTTCGATAAATTCCACATAGCCTTACCCTCGTTCCCTCTCTAAAAGAGAGGGAACGAGGGCTTTAGTAATTTTATTTAGTTTTTGTAATTATGCATTTCATCAACTTATCTTTATTAAACAATACCACCCACCTTTTACCCAATAACCAGATTCTCTAAATTTTCAGATCCTGAAGCCCCTCCTTCGGAGGGGTTTGGGGAGGCTGTTCATCGGTCAATATCCGGTATCACCAAATCCAGCGTTCCCATCATCGCTACCAAATCTCCCAACTTACTACCTCTTGCCATTTTATCCAATGCCGAAAGATTGGAAAATCCCGGAGAACGGAATTTAATCCGGTAAGGAGTCATTCCACCTTCACTTACAATATAAACTCCAAATTCTCCTCTGGCGGTTTCCACTCTTTGATAAAATTCACCCTTTGGTAATTTCAAAACGGCTTTTGTCTTTGCCTGAAAATCACCTTCCGGAATATTATCAATTAATTGCTCTATGATATATATAGATTGATGTAGTTCTTTAATACGCACCATATAACGGGCCAATGAATCTCCTGCAGTTTCTATGATCTCATCAAACTGCAGTTTTTCATAACCATCGTAAGGATAAAGTTTTCTGATATCACAACTCACACCACTACCCCTGCCTGTTGGACCAGTACAACCGAAAGAAATCGCATCTTCTTTTGATAAAATACCTACTCCTCTCATCCGGTTTTGGAAAATAATATTACCGGTCACCAACTCATCATACTCATGAATTTTAGATTTGAAGAGTTTAATAAACTCTTTCACTTTTTTTTGAAAGTCGGGATGCAAATCCTGCATCACGCCACCCGGAACCATATAGTTCATGGTTAACCGGGCACCGCAGGTTTCTTCCATGATATCATTAATCACTTCTCTTTCTCTAAATGCATGAAAGAACGGTGTGAATGCACCAATATCCATCGCCATAGCTCCCCACCACAATTCATGCGATGCAATTCTTGTCAACTCAGCCATAATGATCCTGATTACCTGTGCTCTTTCTGGCACTTCAACCTGCAAACCCTTTTCTACCGTTAATGCGCAGGCCTGATTATTTATATGTGATGACAGATAATCCATGCGGCTGGTCACATAAATAAATTGCCGGTAGGTAAGGCTCTCACACATTTTTTCTATGGAACGATGTATGAAGCCCAAATGAGGTTCAACCTTCTTAATAGTTTCACCATTTAATGTGAGTACAAGATGCAATACACCATGTGTTGCAGGATGCTGTGGACCTACATTGATTACAAGATCTCCGGGCCCCCCACCCCCCATAGGAGGGTGTGAGGAAGAGTCATTTATTATTTCAGTCTCTCTAAACATTAGTACATTTTCAATTTTTTTTCTACGCTCATACCTTCTCCAAAACTTCCCCCTTTGGGGGATCGAGGGGGCCGGGCTTTTATAGTTTTATCATATTTACCGGGTCTTCAAAATCTTTCCTCATCGGGTTCTTTCCTTCCCAACCATCCGGCAAAATCAATAACCTCAGGTCGGGATGATTTAAAAAATTAACGCCAAACATTTCATACACTTCCCGTTCATGAAAATCGGCCGTTTGCCATATGTGGCTAACGGTTTCAATTTCGGGATTACTGATATCCAGATTTGATTTAATAACAATATTGTGCCGATACTTTGTAGAGCTGAGATGATAAACCATCGTCAAGTGTGTCTTCCAGTCGATACAGGTCAGACAGAACAGATAATCAAAATATAAAGAATCATCATTACGAAGTTGAATGGCAAAAGATAACCAATCTCCGGGCTCAACATTCATATTGAGCCATTCGCCACTTTCATCAAAAGTTGCAGCCGGAAGCAGTTGGGTTATTTTGGTTTTTAGTTCTTCGTTATTCATTGAATAAAATATCCTTCAATTTTTTTATTTACTAAATACTATTCTAAAAGCTGTTTTACAAAATCAACCACTCTTAATCTGTTCTCTTGTCATACCGGCTTTTATTTTTTCCTGTAATGATATCAGTGCATGAAGCAGTGCTTCAGGTCTTGGAGGGCAACCAGCTACATATACATCAACAGGGATAATATGATCTGCACCTTTTACAACTGAATAGGTGTTATAAAAAAACGGTCCACCGCTGATAGCGCAAGCACCCATGGCAATTACATATTTTGGATCGGCCATCTGGTCGTATAATCTTTTTAAAACCGGCCCCATTTTATTAACAATGGTACCGGCAATAATGATCACATCGGCCTGGCGTGGTGAAGCTCGTGCCACTTCAAAACCAAATCTTGAAAAATCATATTTGGCAGCAGCAACCGACATCATTTCAATACCACAGCAACTGGTGGCAAAAGTGAGTGGCCACAAAGAATTGGCACGTGCCCAGTTGATGACATCGTCCAGCTTACTTAATACAATGCCTCCTCCGGGAGTTTCGATAACCTGAGCCCCCCCACCCCCCGAAGGGGGGATTGAAGAAGAGTCTGTAATATTTATTGAGTTACTCATTTATCAAGAGTTATCATTTTTAATATTCTAAAAAATATTTCTATCTCAGCACATTACTTTATTTATCAGACTCTGACTTTCCACCCCCTTCGGGGGGCCGGGCCTTACATCCACTTCAATGCTCCTTTTTTATGCGCATATAAAAGCCCCATAAATAAAATAAAAAAGAATATGAGAATTTCTATCATCGCAAGCCAGCCAACTGATTTAGCCACAACAGCCCATGGAAAAATAAATATCAGTTCAACGTCAAAAATCAAAAATATCAATGCAAATAAATAATAGCCCACATTCATTTGTGTCCATGTTTTTCCGATAGTAGGTATGCCGCATTCGTAGGGCTCACCTTTTTGAGGGTTCTTAGTAGCGGTAGTAACCAACTTGGAAACCAATACAGCTATTGAAGAGAATGCCAATGCGGCAATAATTAAAATGATCATGGAAGATGAACCCATAGAAACTGAATTATTGATTTTTTATTGGTACAAGTTAAGGAACAAATATCTAATTTAAATAAAATTGTACGTATCGTTTTAATCATTCCAGGGAATGATTAAAATCAGTTTTTAGTAGAAAAGAGTAAATGATAAATTACCCATACAATTCCTGGTGGATAGCCTTCTTGTCATAGCCTAATTGCAAAATTCTTTGCTTGGCTTCGTCAATCATATTTTTCCATCCACAAAGAAAAAAACCGGCTTCTTGTTTTTGAGAACATAGATTTTCGTAAACAGGGTGAACGTAACCGGTATGGCCTTCCCAGGTTTCCCTGGAAAGGATGGGCAGGTATTGAAACGAATTCATTTTTTTCTGAAGTTCAATAAATTCATCATGATAAAGAAGGTCTTTTTTTGCTCGGGTTCCGAAAAGAAGGAATAATTTTTGGTGCGGGATATTATGGAGCTGAATATAATTGAGCATACTTCTGAAAGGTGCAATTCCAGTACCGGTACAAATGAAAAATAAATCTTTTTCAATTTTCTCCGGTAATATAAATACGCCAATGGCACCCCGGAAAGTCAATTCACTACCAATTGTTGTTTGATTGAAAAGATAAGGAGTGCCTGCACCTTCTTCATTCAATACAATTAATAATTCAAAAATATTAGTGCCATCCGGCCAGGAAGCAATCGAGTAACTGCGCAATCTTCGGGTGGGTTTTTCATGTATCGGCAAATCAAGTGTTACAAACTGTCCGGGTTTAAAATCAAATGATTCCAATTCAGGAACCTGGATCCAAAATCTTTTCGTGTTATGAGTTTCATCCTCAATCCGTATTATTTTTCCTTTGCGCCAGGGTAATAATGCCATACATTTATTTTAAAATAGTTGTTGAAAAATTTTAGAAGATTTCAAATAGTTAAGGTAACGCATCACTTTTTATATTAAAATAGAAGCAGTGCCAAGGTACTGCTACTTCATTAAGTTCTGAAATTATTTTCAATTACATCATTGGAATGGAAGGCAAAGGAATAATTATTGTTTTTATTGTATAAAGCTTCTTGCATCTTTTCTTATAGACGACATAGATGTTTTGATCTCCAGGTTCTGAAAATTGAACAGATTTTGATGGATTATCTAAAAGGCCATTTAAGGATATTGATAAAACTGTTTTATTTGTAGTGGGTACCATTATTATTATTTTGGGTTGATCGGGGATGCTGTTGTCTGTCATCTCAATTGGAGTAGATGCTACTTTAGTAACTAGTAAAGAGTAACCTTTGCCTTCAACCCACACTTCTATGGGGTTAATTGTTTTTGAAGAGCGATGTTCCAGATAAATCAGGTAATTGGGTTTTGATTGATTTTCTGTCCCATACGCATTTCCACTATCATCCATTAAAACCTGTTTTTGAATACCCGGTAAAATGGTTTGATAATACGTATATAGTTTTATCCTTTTATTGAATTGAGCAGATAAATCAACCTGAAATAAAAAAAAGGAACAGCAAAAAAAGAACAGCTTGTTTTTCATAATATAACGAGAATGAACATCCTTAAGTTACAGATTAAAGCAATAAAAACAATATTGTTTTTATTGCTTTACAATTTTCTGAACGTGTTTATATTTTTGATCATCACTGGAAATACTTAATATATAAAGGCCTTTGGGCATTGAACTCATCTGTATGCTTCCATTTTGATAACCGGATTCATTACGATAAACTTGTTGACCATTTATATTTGTCAGCAAAACTGAAATTCGTTTTACTGTATATAAATTACCAATTCTGTAGTCAATTAAGCTGTTAGACAAAGTTGGGAAAACGGCATTGATAAATCGCTTGTCATTCAAGATTGGATCATTGATCCCCGTATTTTGATTTGGTGTGAAATTGGGGTTTCCTATAACGCTGTAATACATTCCGTTTCCATGAGTTCCAACGAGTAATACGTTATCTGTTGGACGATAGGCAAGAGCTGTTACAACTGCAAAATTTAAAATGCTTCCACCTTCACGTTGCCAGTTTACAGTTATCTGATCTCCAGAAGGAGTCAGGCTTCCTATATTTTCGGCACTATACAAACCAACCGAAGTGCCTACATAATATTCTGTAACCGGATTGTTTAGTGCATCTTTTTTTACAACTATCATACAGCTCCTGTAAGATGGCAATGTAAGATTCCCTTCTGCTTTAAGCCAGGTTGGTGAATTGCTTTTTGCATTTTTAGTAAACCATATACTAACGGCATTATAATTTGAAACAATGGCCATTATTTCATCATCATTATTTGGGTTAACGGCTATGTCCTGAACATTCCCGATTAAATCTGCCGGAGTAATATCTCTTACATTTGATGTTGATAAAGTATTTCTTGGATCAATTAATCGAAAAATTTTCCCATTGGTTGTTCCAAGATAAAGTACATGACTGGTTGTATAAGGTCCTCTGCTGAAACCCATGGCCCTGATTCCGACAGACGTAGGCGATGTGGGGTTGATAGCACTGTTGACTGCTGTTATTTCTGTCCAGGTTGATGGGGTAACAGTTGTCGCATTTGTTGTACGAAATAATCGGCTAAAGTTTACATAATACAGGTCCTCTGTATTATCCGGATTTAATTTAAAATTGGTAACAAATTCGCCATAGGCATCTGTAAGACCGGTGGCGGCCGTTAAGCCAGTAGGAGTAATTGTTGTAAATACATTTGTTATGTCTCTTGATATTCTGCCATATTGCGAGGAGCCATATAATTTAAATGCGGAGTTTGTTACAGAAGCAATACCGGTTGCACAACCGTCTCCACCTAATATTTTAAAATGACTGTTTGATACAGCAGGTGTTGAATTTTCCTGTCTGAAATAAGTTCCATTATCCTGTGCCCCGCCAATAAAATTTAATTGATTTGCCGTTGGATCAATACCCACAAAAAAGTATTGCAGGGTTTGATAATTATTGATCATTGTCCATAAAACCTGCCCACTGGTTGCCGTGTTGATATTAGTTGAACGTTGAATGCCTCCATCATTTGCACAAAGAGCTTCATTAAAATTAACGGGATTAAATACCAAATTATGGATGTCGGGGTGACTGTTTGAATACGTTGACAATGAACTACTGGTAGTACTAAAAGAATAGCCTCCAATCCAACTTGTATTCGTACTCGTAGCAAATCCATCAGTAGACCGGTACAAACTTGTTCCTCCTAAAAATACCATATTTGGATTGTCGGGTTTAACGGTAACCATCAGGTTAAATCCTTCCTGGATTGCAAATGGATCAGTAGCCGGATTATTTTTACCAAAATTTGGAACATTAGCCGAAAGATTTGTCCATGCATTAACTCCTCCGTTCATGTCTAATTTAAATAAATCAGCTTCCGGTTTAGTATCTGGTGTTGTATTAGACAATCCATTTTCGTAACAGACATACAAAATATTCGCATTGGAAGGAGCCGGTGCCAGGATGATTCGTTTCGAAATAAATTGATTTGAATTTGCAATTGTATTAAATGAGTTAGCATTCCAGCCTGCAACCGAATCTGTACCTAAAGCAGATCCACCTGCAATACGGTTCCAGTTATTTAAATTGCCAGAGGTTGAAGTCCATATACCTCTTAAACCTGAAAGCGGATTTCCTCCATTTACAGAAACAAAAAGTTTTCCATCTGCAGCCTGTGCAATGTCCATTTGGCCGTTTGTTATTAAAGCAGGTGCTGAAGTTCCGGTTCCACCAAATACAACAGTAAAATTATTTCCTCCATTTTTAGATCGGACTATTCGACGATGACCTGCTACATATAGATCACCATTTGTTTTATTCACCATGATTTTATGTACAAAATCAAAGGTATGATCAAAAGTTTCTCTTACAAAAGTTGATAAAGTTGTAACAGGCGATGCGGTAGAATCAACAATAGTATTTAATGGGAGCTTAGTCCATGATAGTCCATTATTAATGGATTTAAAAATGCCATCACCATAAAATATGGCTCCACCCTCTGATGCTGAGTTTCCAATTGGTTCACCACCTCCTGCATACCAGGTATCCTGAAAGCCGGGACGGGTATCTTGTGCAATCGAAGTCAGGTTATGAATATCATTATCTGGAGATACGCG
This sequence comes from Chitinophagaceae bacterium, assembly GCA_043780275.1. GTDB lineage: Bacteria > Bacteroidota > Bacteroidia > Chitinophagales > Chitinophagaceae > MGR-bin208. The sequence continues at coordinate 9,693 of JAYWCV010000181.1, read as the reverse complement.
GTTCCATGTTGTTCCTCCATCAGTTGAACGCATTATTCCACCACTCACGGAACCGGAAAGAATTACTTGATTTGAAGTGCCGTTATATCGAATATCGTAAGCCAACGCTCTTGTTCTACCACCAATATTATTGGGGCCGGCTGGCAAATAGGTATTTAAAAGAGTTGATCGGTTAGAAATGCCCCCATTCATTCTATTTGGAATAGAAAAGGCTTGTTCGGTTTCTGCTTCACGAATTCCAACAGGAATTTTACCAGTTTTAGGATCTTTAACTAAATCATATTCGTATTGAATACGGGCAGCACTGAACAAAGCTTGTTGTTCTTTATTCTCCTCTTCATCAAAATTATTTTGCAAAATAACAAATGAGGAATTTAATAAATAAGTAACCCCTGCAAGTATTGTTACAACAAATAATCCAATTAGCATCTTCGTTTTCATATTCATACAAAACATTTGAATAAGCAATTTAAACACTTTCACTCTTTTTATTTCTTTTTTGTGGTAAAAAAGCGATTGCCATTATCTTTGCACTTCCCATGATTGTAAAGGACCTGACGCTGTTGTATCAAAATTCACCCCGGCTATTTCAACTGCTGGAAAGGATTGCATTGCCTCAACCTCAAAAAATTGTTCTCAAAAATCTTTCAGGCAGTTCATCTCAATTTATCGTTGCTTCTACTTATTTGCATGAAAAAGCAAACCATTTAAATCATATTGTTATTTGTAATGATGCGGAAACAGCAGCCTATTTTCAAAATACTTTAGAGAATCTCACCAACGCTATTGATCTTTTTTATTTCCCTTCTTCTTTTAAAACTCAAAAGAATTTTCAGCTTTTAAATTCCTCTCATGTTATGTTACGGATTGAGGCTTTGATGAAAATTGCAGCTGGAGGAAACAAAAAAATACTTGTTACATATCCCGAAGCATTATTTGAAAAAGTGGTATTGCCCAAAACACTTTCAGAAAATATTATGTATGTAAAAACCGGCGATACTATTGAAGTAGACGGTCTTTTAAAAAAACTGGTGGGGTATGGTTTTGAAAGAACTGATTTTGTATATGAGCCGGGGCAATTTGCTTTGCGTGGAGGTATTCTGGATATTTATTCCTTTGGAAATGAAAAGCCATACAGGATAGAACTTTTTGGAAACGAAGTTGATTCCATTCGGATTATAGATCCGGAAACGCAATTGAGTGAAAGAAGGTTATTGCAGGTAAGTATAATCCCCAATATTGATATAAACCTGGAATCTGAAGAACGGGTTTCTTTGTTCGAATTTCTACCGAAGAATACGGTTGTTTGGATACAGGATATAGATTTATGCAAGAGCCGTTTAATGGATTGCTCATCCGATCTGCAATTATTTTTAAAAAGTCAAAAGGATATCCATGTTTCTGATGCCAATGAGGAAGAGAAGCTGAATAGAAAAAATTGTTCTGTCCAAGATTTTATCAGTGAAAATATTTTGGAGAATCAAATCAAAGACCGGCATATCATTTTATTTGATCAGGCTGCAACTATAGCAAATGAAGGCTGGCACTCAATTTCAACAATTGATTTTAATACCAAAGAACAACCTTCTTTTAACCGTCAATTTGATTTTTTAATTAAAGATTTGAATGCCTGGGCTAAAAAAGATTTCAAACTGTATTTATTTGCAGATAACCCCAAACAACTCAATCGGCTTCAAAGTATTTTTGATGATTTAAAGGCCAACATTATTTTTGAACCGGTAACTACATCCATTCACGAAGGGTTTATAGACGAAGATCTAAAGATTGTTTGCTACACCGATCACCAGGTTTTTCAGCGATACCATAAATACAAGGTAAAACAGGCTTACAATAAAAGCAAAGCCATTACGCTGCGTACATTACGTGAATTGCAACCTGGAGATTTCGTAACACATATCGATCATGGGGTAGGCATATTCAGCGGTTTACAGAAGATGAATATGAATGGCGTGATGCAGGAAGTCGTTCGGATATTGTATAAGGATAATGATTTACTGTATGTAAATATTAATTCGCTGCATAAAATTGCCAAGTTTACCGGAAAAGAAGGCTCGGTTCCAAAAGTAAATAAGCTGGGTAGTGATGTGTGGAACAGGCTAAAGGAAAAGACAAAAATAAAAGTAAAAGAAATAGCTTTCGATCTGATTGAATTATATGCTCAACGTAAGTCGCAGCCTGGTTTTCAGCATTCGCCTGATAATTATATGCAAACCGAACTGGAAGCTTCTTTTATTTATGAAGACACTCCCGACCAAGCCAATGCAACGGCTGAAGTAAAAAAAGATATGGAATCTCCTTCACCCATGGATCGCCTGGTTTGTGGCGATGTGGGATTTGGGAAAACAGAAATTGCCATACGGGCCGCATTTAAAACCTGTATTGATGGTAAGCAGGCAGCCATATTAGTTCCCACAACGATTCTTGCCTACCAACATTTTAAAACATTTTCTGAAAGGTTAAGTGACTTTCCGGTAACCGTTGATTATATAAACCGTTTTAAATCTGCCAAAGAGAAAAAAGAAACTTTTGCAAAATTGGCTGAGGGAAAAATTGATATTATTATTGGTACACATTCATTGCTTGGGAAAGAGGTGAAATATAAAAATCTTGGATTATTAGTGGTAGATGAAGAGCAAAAATTTGGCGTTGCTCACAAAGAAAAAATTAAGACTTTCCGGACGCATGTGGATTGCCTTACACTTACAGCAACACCTATACCACGTACACTTCATTTCTCCCTGATGGGTGCAAGAGATTTAAGTATTATTAATACCGCTCCGCCAAACAGGCAACCCATTCAAACCGATTTGAAAATATTCAATGAAGATTTTATACGGGAGGCTATTTATTACGAAACGGAAAGAGGTGGACAGGTATTTTTTATTCATAACCGCGTTTTGGGTTTGGCCGAAATGGCCATACTTATTCAAGGTCTGTGTCCCGATCTGAGTATTAGTTATGCTCACGGGCAAATGGAAGGACATCAACTGGAAGAACGGATCATGGATTTTATAGAAAAAAAATATGATGTACTGGTGTGCACCAATATTGTCGAAAGCGGGGTGGATATATCGAATGTAAATACCATTATTATCAATAATGCACATCATTTTGGACTGAGTGATCTACATCAATTAAGAGGCCGTGTAGGACGAAGCAATAAGAAAGCGTTTTGCTATTTACTTTCACCTCCATTGATTTCTTTGCCGAGTGAGTCGAAGAAAAGATTGCAAACACTGGAACAGCATAGTGAGTTAGGAAGTGGATTTCAGATTGCCATGCGGGACCTGGATATTCGAGGGGCAGGGAATTTACTGGGAGCCGAACAAAGTGGGTTTATGGCAGAAATTGGTTTCGAAACATATCAGAAAATATTGGAAGAATCGATCAGGGAATTAAAGCGAACCAAGTTCATGGACTTATTTAAAGAAGAGATTGATAAGCAGGATGATTTTGTACAGGATTGCACCATTGATACGGATCTTGAAATTTTAATTCCGGATAGTTATATTGAAAATATTACTGAACGACTTTCGATCTATTCCCGCCTGGATAACTGTGAAACCGATGTTGAACTGGATTTGATGCAGGATGAAATACTGGACAGGTTCGGTCCTATACCTTCTCAGGTAAGTGATCTTTTTGTTACAGTTCGATGCCGGAAGCTGGCAGTAAATCTGGGATTTGAACGGATGATCCTGAAGGATGAAAAACTGAAATGCCTGTTTATAAATAAACATGATTCAGCATATTTTGAGTCAAACACTTTCCAGAAGATCTTGAGTTTTATACAAACAGAAACAAACAAAGCCATGTTGAAACAATCGGGTAAATATTTTATGTTAATCATAAACCCGGTTACTTCCATGAAGGATCTTTATGAGAAGATTAAACAAATACATCGATATTGTTTTGAGGCTGATATTTCAGAAAAGGTATAATACATGCCAATAAATTAGTATTTCTAAGCGCAGAATTACATAAAAAAAAAGGCGTCATAAAATGACACCTATTTTTTAAAAGTAAATTTATTACCAGCCTTGTTTTGCAATACCTGCTGCAATAGCTGCTAAAGCTTTTTCTGCGCCTAAAAGAGTTGTCAATTTATTTCCTTTGCCGTCATTTCCTTGAGCCATGTAAGCCCCACGAGCAGTTTTTGTAATCACTGCATCTTTCATTGGAACGTTTTTTTCCTTGGTTTTTACATTATAAGCTGTCAATTGAATGTCTGCCATTGTCTTGTTTTTAGAGTTAGTAATAATTAAATCTACATTTTTTTCTTTTACTGAAACCAGAAAATCATAAAAAATTAACAAAAATAGGCTCAAATTAGCCTATTTTTTATTTAAAACATTGATTTTCAGTTTATTAAATATCTAACTTAGCATATTTGGCGTGAGATTCAATAAATTCTCTTCTTGGAGCCACTTCATCACCCATTAACATACTAAAAACACGGTCTGCTTCAGTAGCACTATCGATAGTTACAAGCTTCAAAGTTCTTGATTCAGGATTCATGGTTGTCTCCCATAATTGATCCGCATTCATCTCTCCCAAACCCTTGTAACGCTGAACATCTACTGAATCATCTTTTCCTCCGCCAATTTTTTGAACTAAAAGTTTTCTTTGTTCTTCATCAAATGCATATTCCTGATTTTTGCCTTTCTTAACAAGGTACAAAGGTGGCTGTGCGATATAAACATATCCTTGTTCAACCATTTCCGTCAGATATCTGTAAATGAAAGTCAGGATCAAAGTGGCGATATGACTACCATCTACATCGGCATCCGTCATGATAATCAGTTTATGGTATCTAAGCTTAGTCAGGTTCAATGCTTTTGGATCCTCTTCTGTTCCAATGGTTAAACCAAGTGCAGTATAAATATTCCGGATCTCTTCATTTTCATAAATCCGGTGTTCCATGGCTTTTTCTACGTTCAGAATTTTACCCCTTAATGGCAGGATAGCCTGGTAATTTCTATCACGGCCTTGTTTAGCTGTTCCACCTGCCGAATCTCCCTCCACCAGGTAAAGTTCACATTTTTTAGGGTCTCTTTCTGAGCAGTCGGCCAGTTTACCGGGTAAACCACCACCACTCAAAACACTTTTACGCTGAACCATTTCACGGGCCTTACGGGCCGCTGCTCTTGCTTGTGCAGCAAGAATAACTTTATTGATGATTGTTTTTGCTTCACGTGGATTTTCTTCCAAATATGCAGTAAGAGCTCTGGAGACTGTACTGTCAACAACACCCATTACTTCATTATTCCCAAGCTTTGTTTTGGTTTGACCTTCAAACTGTGGTTCAGGTACTTTTACAGAAATAATAGCACTTAAACCTTCTCTGAAATCATCTCCTTCAATAGAAACTTTTGCTTTTTCAAAAAGATTTTCCCGGTCACCATAACTTTTAAATACTCTTGTCAAAGCACGTCTGAAACCAGTAACGTGAGTTCCGCCTTCAATGGTATTGATATTATTAACGTAAGAGTATATGTGTTCGGAATAACTATCGTTATAGCTAAGTGCAACTTCCACGACAACATTCGATTCTTCATCATGTCCTTCTACAAATAGCGTATTGGGAATAAGTGTATTTCTGCCAGCATTTGTATCAAGCATTTCAACAAATTCAATGATACCACCTTCACTATAAAAAGTTTTAGAGTAAATATTGCCATCATCATCTTTTTCTCTTATATCCGTTAAAAGAATAATGATTCCTTTATTCAAATAAGATAACTCTCGTAAACGTCCCTCAAGAATTTCTCTGTTATAAGTAGTCGTAATAAATATGCTGTCATCGGGCCAGAACTGAACGGTGGTCCCTGTTTTATCACTTTTACCTATCTCTCTTACACTGTATTGAGGAACACCTTTTTGATACTCCTGTTCAAACATTTTTCCTTCACGATGAACATGAACGATTAACTTTTTACTTAAGGCATTCACACAACTTACACCTACACCATGCAATCCACCCGAAACTTTATAGGTGTTTTTATCAAACTTTCCGCCGGCATGTAACACCGTCATTACAACTTCCAATGCACTTCTTTTTTCTTTCAGGTGTATGCCTGTCGGAATACCACGGCCATCATCTGTAACCAGGATTGAATTGTCTTCATGAATAGTTACCGTAATATTTTTACAATAACCTGCTAATGCTTCATCAATTGAGTTGTCTACCACTTCATAAACCAGGTGGTGTAATCCTTTCACGCCAATATCGCCGATATACATCGCCGGGCGTTTTCGAACGGCATCAAGTCCTTCTAATACCTGTATACTATCAGCATCATATCCTTGTGTGCTGTCGAGCTTTTCTTCGATCGGTTCTAAACTCATAAAATCTTATATGTTATGGAGAAAATGTATTAAAAATTGAGTACTTGCAAATGTATGAAAATTAGCTGCTTTAACCCATTTATTTAATGTTGGATAAGGAAATTTTATATATAAAAAAACGGGTAAAAACAGAGGCTGTTTTTACCCGTTAAAATATAATTAATTAGTTAACTCTTTTTCACAATTTGTGCTACCAAATCTCCTTCTGCACAAACCTTATTTCCCACATATACAGTTCCCCTCATTTCGCAAATACCTCTGCGAATTGGAGCTACCAATTCCATTTTTAGAAGTAAAGTATCACCTGGAACCACTTTTTGTTTGAATTTGCAGTTGTCTATTTTAAGAAAATATGTGTCGTATTCTCCGTCATTCATCAGGTTCATAGCTAATAAACCGCCTGTTTGTGCCAGGGCTTCAACTTGTAAAACCCCCGGCATCACCGGATTTCCTGGAAAGTGACCCTGGAAAAACCACTCGTTAAAAGTCACATTCTTTACACCTACTATATGTGTATCACTCAACTCGATTACCTTATCAACCAGTAAAAAAGGAAAACGGTGTGGAAGTTGTTTCTCAATATACTGTTGATCGAAAACTGGCGGCTGGTTGGGATCATAGGTAGGTATATCCCTGGTATGTTTGTTTTTCTTTATGTATTGTTTGATTTTTTTTGCAAATTCTACATTCGAATTATGACCGGGTCTGTTTGCAATGATTCTTGCTTTGATAGGATATCCAATTAAAGCAAGATCACCAACTACGTCTAATAGTTTATGTCTGGCTGGTTCGTTGGGAAAGCGTAATTCAAGGTTATTTAAATAACCCTCACTCATGATCTCTATTTTATCTTTTTTGAATATTTTAGATAATCGTACCATTTCTTCGTCCGTAACCGCCTTGTCAACAACTACAATGGCATTATTGATATCGCCACCCTTGATCAGGTTATTATCCAATAACATTTCCAGTTCATGTAAAAAACAAAACGTACGACATGGAGCAATTTCTTTTTTAAAATCCCGTATTGATTTTAATCCGGCATGTTGGGTTCCTAATACCTGGGAATTGAAATCAATCAATGTGGTAATCTGGTAATCTGTTGAAGGCATAGCAACCAACTCAACTCTTTTTTCCTCATCGTAATAAAAGATATTTTCATCAATACTATACCAGACTTTTGCTGCATCCTGTTCAAAGACCAAGGCTTCTTCAATCAGTTCGATAAAGGGCTGAGAACTGCCATCTATAATGGGGATTTCTGGTCCGTTTATTTCAATCAATACATTGTCAACACCCATGCCAACAAGAGCCGCCAAAATATGTTCAACAGTACTGACTTTCGTTTCTCCTTGTTCAAGTGTTGTACCCCGGCTGGTATCAGTTACCAGGTCGCAATCAGCTTTAATTACGGGTTTGTCTTTTAGATCGATTCTTTGAAACTGAATCCCAAAACCAGGATTGGCAGGTTTTAATGTCATTTTCACCAAAGTGCCGGTGTGTAATCCGGTACCGGAAATGCTGACTTCATTACTGATTGAATGCTGTTTATCTGGATTGAAATTTGGGCTCATAATTCTTCTTAAAGTCAGCAAAGATACAATTCGGAAAGAATTGTACTAGGCTTAGGTTTTTTAATGAAAATGGGTTTATTAGTTAGTTCCACCAGGGCGAAATGAAATCATACTTTTTCAGCGAGTAGTTGTTTTACCAATTCCTCCAATTCTTTTAATCGTTTTTCCATTTCGGGTAGGTTTCTATAAACTGCCTGAATTCGTAAAGAGTTATTGATATTGGATGCTGGTGTGCCATTGACAACGCTGTACGGATTTTTTATAGATTTGGTAACGCCACTTTGTGCGGCCACTTTCGAACCTTCGGCAAGGGTTATATGCCCCGCAATGCCAACCTGTCCGCCAATCATCGAATTCTTTCCAATTTTTGTACTGCCACTTACACCGGTTTGAGCAGCGATAAATGTATTTCCACCAACTTCTACATTGTGGGCAATCTGAATCAGGTTATCCAGTTTTGTTCCGGATCTGATAATGGTTGAACCTAGGGTTGCTCTGTCAATGGTTGTATTAGCTCCTATTTCTACAAAATCTTCAATAACTACATTCCCAATCTGCGGTACTTTTTTATGATAGCCATCGTTTTGAGGAGCAAATCCAAAACCGTCACTTCCAATCACTGTTCCCGCATGAATGATAACATTGTTTCCTATCAAACAATTGTGATAGATTTTCACACCTGGGTTTATTTCACAATTGTCACCAATGATTACATGGCGACCAATAAATGATCCGGAATGAATAGTTGTATTATTTCCGATAAGGACGTTTTCACTGATATACGCAAAAGCAGCTACAAAAATATTTTCACCCAGCTTTGCAGTTTCAGCAATAAAGCTTGGCTGCTGAATGCCTGTCATTTTTTGGGTTGTCATCTCTTGGTATTTTTCCAATAAAACGGCAAATGCTGCATATGGGTCTGCTACACGAATCAACGTGGCATGGACTGGTTTTTTTAATTGAAAATCTTCCTGTATGATGATAATGGAGGCTTGGGTTCGATATAGAAAGTCTTCATATTTCGGATTCGCTAAAAAGGATAATTGACCAGCTTTTGCTTCTTCAATTTTGCCAAAAGAATCAACGGTAACATTTGCATCTCCCTCTACTTTCCCTCCTGTCAAAAACGATAATTGAACTGCAGTAAATGTCATAAGTACTTGATGTTTTATCAGTATTTCTAAAAAGTATGAAGTAACTTATTGTTCCATAAATTCACTATAGCCTCATACTTTCATATGGCAAAAGTAATGTTTTTTAATAGGGCTGGAAAGGTGTTGGTGAATAAGCGCATTATCAACCATAGAGATGTCTTTTACACGATGGTCCTTAAATAAAATAGAAATCCTTTCATCCAGTATATTATAGGTGGTATTATCTGCTTCCCCGGTAAAAACAAAATAGGCCGAGTCCTGCATACTGACACCCAGTTTTGAGCAAATCTCTTTTTTATAATTTTCTATTAAATTTTCATCAAATTTTTCTGCCTGAATTTTTACGTTGAATAATTTCCGATTTTCCAACGCTGTGCAAAGTGTAGAAAGTATTTTGTCGGGGTGGCTGCACCAGTTTTTAATAGTGCTCATCACATCGGTATCGTCCAGGCGACAAAATTTTTCTAAATGATCTTCCATGGTTAAATGCGCATCCTGGTTTTGAAGGAAAAAATCAAGTGTTTCGGTGGATGCATTTACCTGCATTCCATTTCTAATTAACTCTTTGGCCCGCCGGATAATTTTGACAAGCATTT
>JAYWCV010000180.1:0-3592 GCA_043780275.1 Chitinophagaceae bacterium | reverse complement strand
ATCGTCGGTAAATGATTAGATTTTATCGGTAAATGAAAACGTCAAACTAAATGCAGGAAATTTTAGAATAAAAAGGAAGGGTAAAAATTTATTAAACAGTCAGCCATTTAAATTCGAATCGTTTTTCTGGTACTTTGATTCGCTCAGAAATACGTTCAAGTCTTGCAGGAAGGGCCATCAGGTAATCTCTTGCTTTTTCACCGGCATCATTTAATCCGGTTATGTTTTCGATTTTCCACTCAGCTAATAAGGATCTCATGATGTCGATATAATCCTGTGTCGTATATACAGAGGCCCGTTGTGCAGCATCCGAAAAATGTGTCCAAAGTTCATTGATCTTCATACCCGATTCACGTAAGAAAAGTGCCGGCATGACTATTTTCCGTTTCATCATGTCTTCAAAAGCAAGCATCATTTGGCTGGGGTCCATTTCGAAAATAAGTTTTACAAAATGTTTATATGCATTGGCGTGCCGAAGTTCATCGGCAGCAACTAGGCCACACATTTTTGCCAATAAGCTATTGCCCGTAGTCTTGGAAAGACTGGCTACCCGACGGTGAGAAATATTGGTTGCCAATTCCTGAAAACTGGTATAAATAAAATTACGATAAGGATCAGAGCTGGTTTGTATATCAAATCCATCACTGATCAAATATTGGGTTGATGTTTCAAATTCCCGCATGTTTACCCGGCCTGATAAGTACAGATATTTATTCAGCAAATCACCATGCCTGTTTTCTTCAGCGGTCCATGATCTAACCCATTGAGCCCATCCGGTGCGGCTTTCAATATCCACTCCATCCACATGCATCAACCACGATTCGTAAGTAGGTAATGCTTCTTCTGTAATAGTGTCACCTATTAAAACGGCGAAAAGATCATAATCCATCTCTTTTGCAAGGCCCTGGATTTCTCTCACTTCTTCCAAAAACTTAGGATCTTTTGAATCGGGTAAAAGGTCGGATGGTTGCCAGTTTTCTTCAATCGGTTTCAGGTATTTTTCCAGAATCTCTTCCATTGATTTTTCAATGGTCTGCATTACTTCTATACGTACAGGGGATAATTTCATATTTATTCTTTAGAACTTAATCTTATTGTTAAACGTCAGATCAATCAAAACTAGTTACAGGATAACCTGCTTTTTTCTGACACAAACCTGATGAATTTTCCAAAAAGAAATGTTTATAGTCTTTCTTAATGTAAAATTATTTAATATTCTCTTTTATCAACTGATTACTCTTGTTAATGCCGAAAAAAGAAATTATGGAGGTCTGATTCAGGATCAAATATAAAGAGAAATGGCGAAGTGGGAATAAGCTGTCTTAAGCTTTATGTATTATAAAATAAATAGATGAGTTTGTTCAAAAAATAAAATAGAGGAAGTAATCAACTGTTTTTACGTAAAACAAGGGTTGTCATGCATCTTTCATCATTCACATTGACGGTTTTCAATGGTTCGGTAAATGATAAATTATTTTCCCGCATACATTCTGCCAGTAAATTTTTGGTAAGCAAAAAACGTTTGGAGCCATCTGGTATCCAATAAATACCATCGGCAATCTGCCTGACCGTATTTTCAATACCAATATCCGATGTCATTCGGATAAATAGGGTGCCATCCGATTTAAGAACCCTCAGCATCTCCGTGAGCATTTGTTTAAAATGGGATGTATTTTTTGCGAAATGCAATACTGCACTGCATATTACATGATCGAAAAAGTTAGCGGGGAAATTCATTTTTTCAAGTTCAGAAATCTGCAACCTTTCTTCTGATAGATTTGGGTTTTTATTTTTCAATATGTTGATATTTTCTTCATTCATATCTATTCCATAAATCTCAAAAGAATGCTGTAAAAACCAATGCATGTTTCGGCCATTTCCGCAACCGGCATCTAATATTTTATCTGATACATCAAACCGGCCTTTCATAATCTGGTTAAGAAGATAGATATCTGTATCGCCGAGAAGTTTTTGTAGGTAGTTTTTTGGTTCCAACTTTTCTTGTTATTTGTTTACAGGGTTTAAAATATCATCAATGATTTTGAGATGATGTTTTGTGTGGATTCTCAGAAACTTTATCGAAGCCTTTAAATTTATTTTTCCAAAAAAGGGATGTTCAAAATAATTATCTTTTTGTAAAGTGCTTAATTTTCTTAAAGAGATATAGGAAGTTTTAAAAAGTTCTTGTATGGATTCAGAAGAAAATTTTTCTGCCGGCCGTACATTAGCAGGTGCCTTTGCCCTGCCCCTGGGTATTTTATTAAATGTAAAGACGAAAAATTTTGCAAAGCTGCGTTTAGGTCTGTATTCTGTTGGATTGGATCTTTCCAGGGCTTTTATAATCTTGTTTACAGCCAGCAATGTATGTTCTATGTGCCATCCAACAGGAGCTTTTGAAACTTTCGAATTGATTGTTTCCGAAAATCTGTTTTTATTTTCGAGTTCTTTTAATAGTCTTTCCAGTTCTTCCATTTGTGTTGATTAATAATTAGTTTAAAACTTTGCTCTGAACGGATAAACAAGTTAGTAACAAAAGTTGAAAATTTACTCGGGGGTAAGTCCCTGGATTTTTTCTAAAAAATTCTTTCGGAGAATGCAGTTTTTATCTGATTCCTTTATTTAATCTCCTAATTAGTTTGAGTAGTTTGAGATTTCTCCGATTGCTGTCTGCCCGAGTTTTTGAAAGTCCTTTGGGTTTTTTACAGTTGCCTCTACTACGGTATCTATTTTTATTTTAAGGAAAATACTTTTGGTTTGAACTCCAAAAAATTAAATTCATCAACTTCCTTTTTTGACCCATTATCATCCGTTCGCTGTATATGCCAACAGATACAGCACATACTCCGCAAAGAAGAACCACCAGAAACGCATATAGAATTTTTTGATAGATTGCTGTTCTCCTAACCTAATAGAAAAAGCATTGATGATAAAAAGTACAAATAAAATGACATGCCCGTAAAGAAGCATGCTAGTTTCGAAGGATGGAATTTCTGAAACAGAAAAATCTGCAGCTTTCATGTAGATTGTGAATAAATATGCCAATCCTACCAGCAGATTACCCGCTATCAATGCGGCTTTTGGCGAATAAAGGATAGCGAATGTTTTAATATTGTATTTCGCATCGCCTTCCATATCCGACAAATCCTTGAACCAAGAAATAACTATACTGAACACGATGATGAATAGGGTGAGTATTTTTACATTCTCCGGCATAACGAGAGAATTGTTCACCAGATAATTAAACACCATGAATCCGCCTGCATTAAGTAATACAGCACGTACAGTTGTTATTGCCAAAGCGGCAGTAACGTGGTGTTGCTTCAGATAAAGTGGGGGCATGGAATAAGCCCAGCCGATTGTAGCAGCTAATGCAATAATGGCGAAGAGATAAGGCGTTATATATAAAGCCAGAGCAAGACTAATAAATAAAGCGGTGAAAACAATAATCTTTGCCTGTTGTACACTTAATGCGTTCGATGGAATGGGCAGGTATGGTTTGTTGATTTTATCAATATTCACATCTGCTATTTGGTTGATGCCCACAATGAAAATATTGCAGGAGATACCAATGCTCAAAGCCATTATTAAATAG
>JAYWCV010000179.1:0-3713 GCA_043780275.1 Chitinophagaceae bacterium | reverse complement strand
CCGATAATCATTAAACGAGGGTTAGAAAAATTTGAAATGATTTACGAGGGTTGGAAAATGGCTAAAAATTCAACCTGAAATGTGTCCAAACGGTAGCTGCCGGTAGGCAGGTCGCACTCTTCAGGGTTCTGTTCATTACTCATCCATGTTGAACCTCTACGGGGTTTTAAATACATTATTTATTTTATTTCCCTGGATTTCATCAGGGGCTACCAATATTTTACCCTTACGGGGTAAATCACTTGCATTTATAGTTCATCTTCACAATACAGAATACTCTACCAGCTAAGTCTCCCCTTCGGGGGTCAGGGGGCTTTATAAACTAACCCCTCTCTTCCATGGGATGAAGTCGTCCTGAAGCCTCACCCTCTTATCCCTCTCCCCGTCCGAACGGCTCAGCCGGGCAGGCTTCAGAGAGGGACGGTACTACAAATCATTTCCCAACTTTTTGTTCTACCTATTTATCAATAGGTTAAATCCAAACTAAAGTAACACTCCTCTCTTCCACGGAATGAAATCATCCTGAAGCCTCACCCTCTTATCCCTCTCCCCGTCCGAACGGCTCAGCCGGGTAGGCTTCAGAGAGGGACGGTACTACAAATCATTTCCCAACTTTTTGTTCTACCTATTTATCAATAGGTTAAATCCAAACTAAAGTGACACTCCCCGCTTCCACGGAATGAAGTCGTCCTGATTTAGCAGAACAGCTTTTGGTATCAGTTCGCCACTTGCTGCTTTGATGCAATATTCCAAGATCTCTTCACCCATTTCTTCAATGCTTTTATCTCCTTCAATCACTGGTCCGCAATCAATATCTATAATATCATTCATTCTTTTTGTGAGATTGCTGTTTGAAGACAATTTAATAGTTGGACAAACCGGGTTACCGGTTGGAGTTCCTAAACCTGTAGTGAATAAAATCAACGTTGCACCACTTGCAGCTTTTCCCGTTGTGGCTTCCACATCATTGCCGGGGGTACAAACCAGGCTGAGTCCTGGTTTGGTTGCTGACTCTGTATAATCCAACACATCAACAACAGGAGATGTGCCTCCTTTTTTTGCAGCTCCTGCACTTTTCATAGCATCCGTTATCAGGCCGTCTTTAATATTTCCCGGAGATGGATTCATAGAAAAGCTTGAACCGGCTTTTGTTACAAGGTCTTCAAAACTTTTCATCAGGTGGATGAATTTTTGAGCGGTGGGTTCATTTACTGAACGATCAATGAGCTCTTGTTCTACACCACACAATTCCGGAAACTCGGCCAGCAAAATTTTACCCCCTAAAGCAACGACTAAGTCGGAACAATAACCAACGGAAGGATTGGCGGAGATACCACTGAAACCATCACTGCCACCACATTTTACACCGATGCATAATTTGTCAAGTGATGCAGGTTTTCTTTCCAGTTTATTTATTTCAATCAATCCTTCAAATGTTTTCTTAATTGCATTGGATATCAGTTGTTCTTCACTTTGTGATTGTTGTTGTTCAAAAATAAAAAGTGGTTTATCAAAATCAGGATTCTGTTTTTTTAAATCATTTATAAAATCTTCTACCTGCAAATTTTGACAACCGAGACTTAATACAGTAACACCGCCTACATTCGGATGATTAGCATAAGCAGCTAATAATTTACTTAATACAGCCGCATCCTGCCGGATACCTCCGCAACCACCCTGGTGATTCAGGAATTTTATGCCATCGACATTTCTGAAGGGCCTCCCCCCAACCCCCTCCGAAGGAGGGGGAGTTAGAGATACATTGCCTATATCTTCTCCCTTTTTGTATGCTTCTAAAAGTTGATGAGTGTATTGTTTATATTTTTCGGTAACCGCATAGCCCAGTTCGTTATGCAAAGCTTCACGAATTACATCCAGGTTTCTGTTTTCACAAAAAACAGTTGGGATAAATAACCAGTAATTAGCGGTACCCACCCGGTCATCACTTCTGTGGTAACCGTTAAATGTTTTGTCTTTGAACTTTGAAACATCTGGTGCCTTCCACTCGAAATTAGTTTTGCGATAAGCGTAAGGTTCAGCAGCATGTTTAATATTCTCCGTGGTCATGCGGCTTCCCAGGAGAATAGATGATTGTGTTTTGCCAACCAATACGCCATACATGATCACTTCATCACCGGCTTCCATATCCTGCATAAAAAATTTATGCTTTGCCGGAATATCTTCCTGCAACAAATATTCAGTTCCTTCAAAAAAAATATTTTCTCCTTTTGTAAGATTGGTCAATGCAACAATTACATTATCCTTTAGATGAACTTTTAAAACTTTATGTTTCATGAAGCAATTGCTTTTTTTACTTCTAATTGAGCAAGCGTATCTAAGACAGTGGTCGTCATGATGCTTTCTAATTGCTCCTGTACAGCATTTAAAAATCCGGGTAATTGGGTCAGATCTGTACCCCAGAGTTCTTCGTTCTGCAATACTTCCAAAACAAGGTTTTCTGCAGAATTATTTTTCCATGCAGTATAGAAATATTCTGCAGAAGCATCTTTTATTTCATATGCTGCACCGTCTCTTTCAGCAAAATATTTTCCGTCGATGGAATTTACCGCTTTCATAAAGAATAAAAAGCCAGCAAACCCGGTTGCCATATGCATGGGAGTTGTTCCGTTCTTTTTATAATGATTTAACAACAGGGGAATATTCCTCATTTTCATTTTGGAAGTATACTGAACTGTTATATCCAGCCATTTGTGATCGATAAACGGATTGCAAAAACGTTCAAATACTTTGTTTGCAAAATCTTTTTTTGTATTAGAATCAATTTCGAAAGGAATCGCTTCTGCAATTTCTGTGTGCATCAGGTTTTTTGCAAACACCGAAAATATTTTATCTGTAACTGCATCCCTGGTAATATTAAAGCCTGCTAAATAAGCTAAGCCGCAATTGAAACTATGTGTGCCGTTCAGCAACCTTAGCTTTAATTCTTTAAATAAATTAATATCGGGAGCAATGATAATAGCATCATCTGTTTTGCAAAAAGAAAGGACTTCTTTTAATTTTTCTTCTCCTTCAATGGCCCATAGCCTGAATACTTCACTCATCGTCAGCAGTTCGTCCTCGTAACCCAATTCTGTTTCAAGCTTTTTCATTTCTGCGGCATTGGGTTTACCCGGAACTATACGATCTACCAACGAATTGCAAAATGTATTATTTGTTTCCAACCATTCAATAAAACGATAATCCAGATTATTGCGATGAGCCAATTCCAACACAATACTTTCCAGTTTTGAACCATTATCCGTAATCAATTCTGTAGGCACTATCAGCATTCCGCTTTCTGCACTGCCATTAAAGGCTTTAAACCTTTCATGTAAGAAAGCCAGTAATTTCCCGGGGAAAGATACCGGTGGGTCATTATTAATATCATCCTGCACTAATTGAATGCCCACTTCCGTGGTATTGGAAAAAACAATTTTCATTGCAGGATTATGGGCACATTCCAGTATTTTTTTCCATTCTGTATTTGCACTCAGCACCCTGCTTACAGAGGCATTGACAATATTTTCTTCTATAGTTTTTCCATTCTCTACACCCCGAACGCAAATGGTATATAAACCATCTTGTTTTTCAAAAGCGCTGCTGTCACTGTTCGTTGTTTTTACTATAACCACCCGTCCGTTAAAGATGCCCTGTTTATTGGCTTTATCAATAAAATAATCGGGTAAGCCTCTTAGCAGTACACCGGTTCCGAA
>JAYWCV010000178.1:0-3859 GCA_043780275.1 Chitinophagaceae bacterium | reverse complement strand
TATGTGCTGAACAATAATGATGTAAGCAAAATGGATGATGATCAATTGGCCGATATCCGGAATAAAGAAATTGGTTTTGTATTTCAACAGTTTCATTTATTACCCCGACTGACTGCTTTAGAAAATGTTGCATTACCATTGATATATGCCGGCGTTTCCAGAAAAATAAGAAATGAAAGAGCTATGGAGGTTTTAGATAAAGTAGGATTATCTGATAGAAGTCATCACCGGCCAAATGAATTAAGTGGAGGCCAAAGCCAACGGGTGGCCATAGCACGGGCCATGATCAACAATCCATCCATCATTCTGGCAGATGAGCCAACAGGTAATCTGGACTCTGTCACTTCTCAGGAAATTATGGCCATGTTTGACCTGATACATAAAAACGGCAATACGGTAATTTTAGTAACACACGAAGAAGAAATTGCCAATCATGCACATCGCATCATCCGCTTGAAGGATGGGCATGTTGAAAGTGACGCAAAAAGAGAAAAAACGGATTCAGTATTTGCTGATTAATCAATAAATTCATTTTCGGTCGATCTATTTACTGTTTTATTCGCTATACTTTTTTTATTTTTCATTTATGGCAATGAAGATTTATACTAAAACCGGCGACAAAGGAACCACCTCACTTATTGGTGGAAGCAAAGTATCCAAATCGCATTTACGGATAGAGACATATGGAACAGTTGATGAACTGAATTCTTACATAGGTTTATGCAGAGATTTGGTTCCTGATAAACATAGTGCAACTCTATTACAGGAAATCCAGGATCGACTTTTCACCATTGGATCTGCATTGGCTTGTGACCCGGAAAAAGAAACCAAGTTGCTCATACCCGATCTGAAAGAAGAAGACATCAACTTACTTGAAGATGAAATTGACCGGATGAATGAAGAGTTGGAACCGATGAAATCGTTTCTGCTTCCAACCGGTCATGCCACCATATCTACTTTGCATATTGCCCGGTGTGTTTGCCGCAGGGCAGAAAGAAGTTGTGTAAGAATGGCAGAAGAAAACATGTCTATCGATCCAATTATTTATAAATACCTGAATCGCTTAAGCGATTATTTGTTTGTGCTTGCCCGCTTTGCCGGCAAACAATTGGATGTGAAAGAAATTCCCTGGAAGCCAAGAGTTGGATAATATATTCTATTCAAACAATCGAACATTATAAAATCAGAAATCTTAATAAACTACAAAAATAAAAGTCCCTAATAAAAGCAAAAAAGAATAAAGAGCAAAAGTCTTGAAAGAGAACCTTTCCTTAATGAGAACAACCAGTGATATTGTTTGCAGCACTACAAAAAGGATTATCGTTGGAATGGCTAACAGCTCAAAAAAAGCTCCAACAACGGCATATTGATACACATTAACCCGTTGGCTTATAATCCAAAATAAAGACACGAATACACTGAGTGTAAATACAATTCTGCCTGTATTTTTATGATTTAAAATGCCTATTCTATTATTCATAAATTAATTTTTCAATTAGAAAGATAGAGCTTATCAATTGATTTTTTTCAAATACAATTAAAGCATTTTTCCATCTTTCATAACCAAAACCCGGTCGCTTAGTTTTGCGAGTTCTTCGTTATGGGTAACAATCAAAAATGTCTGGTTAAACTGTTTGCGCAGATCAAAGAATAACTCATGCAAATCTTTGGCATTTGCCGAATCAAGATTTCCGGTAGGCTCATCGGCAAAAACGATATCCGGATTGTTGATCAAAGCACGGGCTACGGCTACTCGTTGTTGCTCTCCACCCGAAAGCGCATTGGGTTTATTCTCCAACCGATGACTTAATCCTAACATATGTAATAGTTCTACCGCTTTTTCTTTTACTTCGTTTTTTTTTCTTCCGCCAATCCATCCCGGGATACATACATTTTCCAATGCCGAAAACTCGGGCAGTAAATGATGAAACTGGAAAATAAAACCAATATGTCGGTTACGGAAAGCCGCTAATTTTTTCCCTTTTAGGGTATGCAATGAATTTTCATTTAATGAAATTTCCCCTTGATCGGCCTTATCTAATGTACCCATAATATGCAGTAACGTAGATTTTCCTGCACCCGAAGAACCGACAATACTAACTATTTCTCCTTTTTCTATATTTATATCTACCCCATTTAAAACAGATACCGGACCGTAGTTTTTATGAATATTAGTTCCTTTCAGCATGTTTTATCCCTTATTATTGAGTGTAATTAGTACAAACCTAACAGTTAATTGAAAATAACAGGGGCTAATTTATTTAAATATTTTCCAAAGTTTTAAAACTTGGATTTGGTTAATTGGTATAAAAATTTACTTTTGCGGAAAATCGGGAGTAATGCTCATAGTGAAAATCGGCATTGATGAAGTGAAAAAGATTGATTTCAACTAAGCCATCCTGATAAAAATTATTTCGCCATTATTAAATTTTCTGGAAAATGTTTTGGACTTTAGAACTTGCCTCTTATCTTGAAGAAGCACCCTGGCCTTCGACAAAAGACGAATTGATTGATTACTCGATCCGTTCTGGTGCACCCATTGAAGTGGTTGAAAATCTTCAGGAGTTGGATGACGAAGGTGAAATTTACGAAAGCATAGAAGACATCTGGCCCGATTATCCATCGCAGGAAGACTTCATGTTTAATGAAGATGAATATTAAAAATTGAAACCTGCTGATTGGCAGGTTTTTTTTATCCTTTTTATTTTTTCAGATATGATGGAGTAAAGATTCCCCACTTAGCCAAACGGTATTCGATACTTACCCGTAATACCCCTAATCCATAAATGGCACTTCGCCTGAAGTTAATAGAAGACGCATCATCAAAATACTTTGTAGGACAGGTTATCTCAGCGATATTGAATCCCACATAAAAAATCTGGGCAATCATCTGATTGTCAAAAATAAAATCATCGGAATTTTTTTCATAATCAACCTTCTCCAAAACCTCTCTTGAAAAAGCCCGGTAACCAGTATGATACTCGGATAATTTTTGATCGAGTAAAATATTTTGAAACAAAGTCAGCAATCGGTTTGCTACATATTTATACCAGGGCATACCTCCTTGCAAAGCTCCTTTACCTAAAATACGTGAGGCAAACACAACCGGGTAAAGGCCATTTGCAATTAAATGAGAGATACTGTAAATAAGTTTAGGTGTGTACTGATAATCGGGGTGCAGCATAATGACGATGTCGGCATTCAGTTCCTTTGCTTTATTATAACAGGATTTTTGATTGCCGCCATAACCCTTATTTTTTTCGTGTTTGACGATATGGGTAATATTTAATTTACGGGCTACCTCAATGGTATTGTCATTGCTGTTATCATCTACCAATACCACCTCATCCACGATGTCAAACGGTATTTCGTCATAGGTCTGCTTCAGGGTTTTTTCGGCATTATAAGCAGGCAATACGATGACTAATTTTTTTCCGAGAATCATATATTACAATTGATTAAAATAAACACATCGGTCAAAAAATATAAATGCTACTGTAAATAGCAGCTTTTAATTTCTATTAGTAAAAAATTATTTTTCCATCTGATCTATGACCGCTTGTGTTACACCGGTAAAACTAAATCCACCGTCATGAAAAAGATTTTGCATGGTCACCATCTTTGTCAGATCGCTGAACATCAATACACAATAATTAGCACAGTCATCTCCGGATGCATTTCCCAACGGACTCATCTTTTCGGCATACGACACAAAACCATCAAATCCTTTTACTCCACTTCCGGCAGTTGTATAGGTAGGTGATTGTGAAATAGTATTTACCCGCACTTTATTCCTCACTCCATAATGATAACCAAAACTGCGTGTAATGCTTTCCAGCAATGCTTTTGCATCCGCCAT
>JAYWCV010000177.1:0-10594 GCA_043780275.1 Chitinophagaceae bacterium | reverse complement strand
TGAAGCATGGCAATAAATTCATTCAGAAGCATCACTTCATCCTCGCCGTAAAAGGATTTGATCGTGATTTTCTTTTCTTTTCCCGATCCGGAAACAATTCCACAGCTGATACAAACAATTTTTCCAAACTCGGCATAGATACCTGCCCGCTGGTAAATAGTTTCCGTTGTTTCTTCTTCGTGATATTTTAACAGGATGTCGGATTTTTTTTGCCAATGCGTTTTCCAATCATCCGGCAAGTCTTTGAAGGATGGAAATTGAGGGACGGTTTCAACATCCAGAAAGAGAATATTATTAATGGCAATCGGCGACATGGTTAAAAATTTATTTTTAAATGATTATGCAACCAACTGTTTTCAAAAGAAAAAGAGTGAAAATATATCCCGGACGGGCTAGAGATATTTTTCATTTTTAAAACGTCTTACATCAGCCACATAATCTTTAATGGCTTGTTCGTTTTCTCTTTTACAGATCAACAAAACGTCTTTTGTATCTACTACAATATAATCATCCAGACCCTGAAGAATGACCAGTTTATTATCTGGCACATGAACCATACACTGTGTTGCATCTATGATCATTACCTCTTTGCCGGTAACGGCATTTCCTAGATAATCTTTATCCATATTCTCCCAGGCACTATTCCATGTTCCCAAGTCACCCCAACCAAAAGAGGCAGGAATAACATAAACATTATCTGCTTTTTCCATGATTCCAAAATCGATGGAGATGCTTGTGCACTGCGGATATATTTCGTTTAATGCGTCAATCTCTTCGTCGGTATTCAACCTGTTTTTTTCAGCGATAAACACTTCATGAATTTCGGGCAGGTATTTTTCAAAGGCATCTAAAATTACGGCTGTTTTCCAAAAGAATATACCTGCGTTCCATAAAAAATCACCGCTCTTTAAAAATGTTTTAGCCAATTCCAGGTCTGGTTTTTCGGTAAAGGTTTTTACTTTAAATACAGCTCCGTTTATTTCCTTGCTGTCGTGCTGTATGTATCCATATCCCGTGTTTGGATAAGTTGGTGTTACACCCAATGTAACCAGCGAGTTTGTTTTTGTTGCAAACTCCAGCGCATATAATGACGTTTTTATAAACTCGTCGGGTTCAAAAATTAAATGATCGGCAGGAGCCACAATCATTCTGGATTCCGGATCTTTTAAAAAAAGTTTAAGTGATATATAAGCTATACACGGTGCTGTGTTTTTTCGAAATGGTTCACCCAGGATATTCTCCTCTTTCATCCTAGGCAATTGTTTTTTTACCAAGGGAATATAGTCGTTGGCCGTAATTACATAAATGTTTTCAATGGGAATAAACTTTGCATATCGGTCAAAGGTTTGCTGAATCAGGGTTTTGCCTGTATTTAAAATGTCCAGGAATTGTTTCGGATTAGTTGATCTGCTCATTGGCCAGAAACGGCTACCTATTCCCCCAGCCATGATAGCTACATTATTATGCTTATTCAAGTTCATAGATTCTTTCTTTTCTTCTGGTGAGTTTGCCATTACAATTATTCTATCAAGGAGAAAAATTAATTAGTAAATCAGATTAAACCTTCTTTTATCAGATCGTGTAAATGAATAATTCCTTTATACTCTGTTCCGTCTTTAACCAGTAACTGCGTTATCTGTAATTTTCTTAGCAGGTCCAAGGCACTAACTGCAAGTTCATCAGAGTTAATGGTTTTTGGATTAACCGACATAATATCTTTTACCAACACGGTTTCAATGTTTAAGGGTTTTTCCAGCATCCTTCTTAAATCGCCATCTGTAATAATTCCAACCAGATGATTCTCTTCATTTACAACAGCCGTAGAGCCCAGTCGTTTTTTTGTCATTTCAACAATCGCCTCTTTAAGTGTTTGCGTAGTTTTCACTAGAGGCTTTTCGTTGTTTTTGTATAAATCACTTACCCTAAGATAAAGTTTCTTTCCTAGTGCACCACCGGGATGAAATTTTGCAAAATCATTGCTGGTAAAGCCATTCAGCTCCATCAAACACATGGCAATTGCATCACCCATAGCCAATTGGGCAGTAGTACTTGTAGTAGGAGCCAGATTATTGGAACAGGCCTCCTGTTGTACGGTGGTATTGAGGACAAGGTCTACATGTTTAGCTAAATAGGATTCAATATTTCCAACAATTGCGATAAAAATATTACCAAAGTTTTTTATCAGGGGAACCAACATCCGTATTTCGGGGCTCTCTCCACTTTTACTGATAATAATTACGATATCCTTTTCGGTAACTACACCTAAATCGCCATGTATCGCATCGGCTGCGTGTAAAAAAATAGATGGAGTACCGGTAGAATTTAGTGTTGCAACAATTTTTTGTGCAATAATGGCACTTTTTCCGATACCACTAATAACCACCCGTCCGGTACATGCTTTAATTGCTAAAACGGCTTTTTCAAAATCATCGTTTATGAATTCTGAAAGATCATTGATGGCGGCAGCTTCCATTTCAATAGTTCGAAGAGCAATTTGTTTAATGGAAATATTCATTTGTGCCGCAAAATTATAGCATTTATAAAAAACTCGGGTACCTGATTAATATAGAATGACAATTTTAAACAATTAAAACGAAATGGACTTTGATTATTTAGTAAATTTGTAACCCATTATTCTATTAAAAGATCTTCCTGCTGAATAAAGCCGCCAATCAATCTAGTTAAATGCGGCAAAAGAACGTTTGGATAGTATCTCAAAAATAAACATTTATACAGGTATATATATCAACCAAGAATTATATGGGCCCGATTGAATAATTTATAAAATAGAAAAAGGCAAAAAAGCATTATCTTAAATAATCTAGAAAAATAAACTATCAGGTAAACAAAGGTTATGAGTAGCACCCCAAAAACGGCACCAAAGACAGCGAAGAAGTCAAAAGCCGAAAACTTCACTAAACAATCCAGTAAACCCACAATTGTTAAAAAGGGAAATTTACATCTTGAACTAAAAGAAAATTTCGGCTTCGAAGGGTTTAAGGGGAACCAGGAAAAAATTATTGAATCTCTTTTAGCAGGACATGATACGTTTGTGATTATGCCAACTGGCGGAGGAAAAAGTTTATGTTATCAATTACCCGCTGTGATATGTGAAGGGGTTGCTATTATTGTGAGCCCACTGATAGCATTAATGAAAAATCAGGTTGATCTGGTAAGAGGGTATAATAGTAATGATGAAATTGCTCATTTTTTAAACTCAACACTCAGTAAAAAAGAAGTTGCTGCAGTTCATGATGATTTATTAACGGGCAAAACTAAACTACTTTTTGTAGCCCCGGAAACATTAACAAGACAAGCCACCATTGATTTTTTCAGCGATTTGAAAATATCATTTTTTGCTGTGGATGAAGCACATTGTATCTCGGAGTGGGGGCATGATTTCAGGCCCGAGTACAGAAGACTGAAAGAGATGATGCAAGAAATTAATCCGGACGCCCCGATGATTGCATTAACTGCAACGGCTACACCCAAAGTACAAAGCGATATTATCAGCAATATGGGTTTAAGGGATCCGCAAATTTATATTTCATCCTTTAACCGCCCCAACCTTTATTACGAAATTCAACCCAAGATTACAAAGGATGCTACCATAAAACATATGGTAAAATTTATTGTACAAAACAAAGGCAAAAGTGGAATTATTTACACACTAAATAGAAAAACAACCGAAGAGCTGGCAGAAATATTGGTTGCTAATGGGGTAAAAGCCGTTGCCTATCATGCAGGGCTAGACGGCAAACTAAGGTCCTCCCGACAGGATTTATTTATGAATGAAGATGTGCAGGTCATTGTGGCTACCATCGCTTTTGGAATGGGTATTGACAAGCCCGATATCAGGTTTGTTATGCATTTTAATATTCCTAAGAGTATTGAAAACTATTACCAGGAAACCGGCCGGGCAGGCAGAGATGGCCTGGAAGGAAAATGTATTCTATATTATTCTCACAAAGATGTTTCCAAGCTGGAACACCTGATGAAAGATAAGCCACTTAGTGAACGGGAAGTAACGGCACAATTGATCAACGAAACTGTCGCCTTTTCAGAAAGTGGAGTATGTCGCCGAAAAATATTAATGAGTTATTTTGGTGAGGAATACACAAAAGAAAATTGTGGAAATTGCGACAACTGTTTACATCCAAGAGAAAAAATAGAATCAAAAGACGAAGCGGTAATTGCTCTGAAAGCAATTAAAAAACTAAACGAAAGTTTTGTAACTGATTATATTGTTCAGATGGTAACGGGTCGATTAACGCCACAGATTAAAATGTACCGTCACGAATCACTGGCCGAATTTGGAACAGGCAAAGACAGGCCGGAACATTACTGGAATTCACTGATCCGGCAATTAATACTGGAAGGTTTTTTGAATAAAGATATTGAAGAATACGGGGTATTAAAATTTACAAAAGCAGGAGAGGCCTTTTTAAAGAAACCTAAATCGTTTAAAATTATTCTCAGCAATCTTTATGAAGACGCCAATGAGGATGATGATGAAGGAACGGATTCGCCAGCCGAAAATGTAATGGATGAAAAACTTTTTGAATTATTGAAAGATATACGAAAAGCAGAAGCAAAGAAAGCGAATTTGCCTCCGTTTGTAATTTTTTTAGAAGGCTCACTGCAGGACATGTCACTGTTGTATCCTACTACTATCGAAGAGTTGGAAAAATGTCAGGGCGTAAGTAAAGGAAAGGCTTTGCGATATGGCAAACCCTTTATTGAAACAATTGCTCAATATGTAGAAGAAAATGATATAGAAAAACCCGATGATTTTGTGATGAAGAGTGTATTGAATAAAAGTGGGTTTAAGGTTTATATCATTCAACAAACAGATAAGAAAATTCCATTGGAGCAAATTGCTAAGAACAAGGACATGCGGCTGGATGAAATGTTGGAAGCTATGGAAACTATTGCTGCCAGCGGAACCAAATTAAACCTTGACTATGCCATCGACCAGATGCTGGATGAATATGACCAGGAAGAAATTATGGATTATTTTAAAAGTTGCGATACATCATCATTACAGGTAGCCATGGATGAATTATCAGAAAATGAGTATACCTGGGAGCAATTAAAAATTATGCGTATCAAATTCCTGAATAAATACGGGATGTAAGATTATTTTTCAATTTTGATTTGTGTGCAACAAAAGATGCCCTATCTTTGCTGCCCCGTAAGGGAAAAAGGAAGGTGCGGTAGCTCAGTCGGTAGAGCAAAGGACTGAAAATCCTTGTGTCGCCGGTTCGATCCCGGCCCACACCACAGTGAAGTAGAAAAAGCCTGATGCGTTTAAAAATGCATCAGGCTTTTTATTGATAGTTTCACCTCACCGTGTACCATAGCGACTGAGGAACGAAGTCTGATTGGGGCTATCTTTACAAGAGAACTTTCTACTCTTTTTGGTCTTCCTAGACGCACCAGCCTTTGTTGTGTCTTTTGACCAACAACAGAAGTGGGGCTTGTACTTACCTCCCCATAAATACCATCAATATTTGCACATCGCTTGGATTGATACCGCTGATTCTGCTTGCTTGTCCAAGTGTTCTTGGTTTAATTTTTTGTAGCTTTTCTCTTGCTTCATTTCCCAAAGATTTTAATTTTAAAAAATCAAAGTTTTCGGGAATGGAGAGTTCTTCCATTTGCTTCATACGAGCAACAAGTTCTTTTTCTTTTTCAATATAGCTATCGTATTTAACCTGTATGGATGCTTGTTCGATAGCTGTAGCAGAAAAAGGAGATAAGCTGTGTTTCAGTGCAGGCAGTACTTTTATAAGATCTTCCAGTTCTATAGATGGACGCAATAACAGTTTACTTGTTTTTTGTCTTTCTGTTATGGGCGATGAATTTATAGAATTCAGAAAGGTATTTATTTGTTCAGGATCAACGTTGGTTTCAGTCAGGATGTTTTTTATTTTTTCAATTTCATTTTTCTTTATAATCAAATTGTCCATTCTGTCTTGCTTCGCTAATCCAATTTTATAACTTAGTTCTGTTAGTCGGAGATCTGCATTGTCCTGCCGAAGCAATGTTCTGAATTCGGCTCTGGAGGTAAACATTCTATATGGTTCGTCGGTTCCCTTACTGATAAGGTCGTCTATAAGTACACCTATATATGCCTCACTTCTTTTAAGAATTACAGCCTCTTTTTCATTTGCTTTTTGATGTGCATTTATTCCTGCCATCAATCCCTGGCATGCTGCTTCTTCATATCCGGTTGTTCCGTTAATCTGTCCTGCAAAAAATAAATTTTCAATTTGTTTTGTCTCCAGTGAATATTTTAGCTGGGTAGGTGGGAAATAGTCGTATTCAATAGCATATCCTGGTCTGAAAATTCTAACATTCTCAAAACCAGGAATCATACGAAGTGCTTCGTATTGCACTTCTTCTGGCAAAGAAGTTGAAAAACCGTTGACATAAATCTCAACTGTATTCCATCCTTCGGGTTCTATAAAAAGCTGATGTCTTTCTCTTTCTGCAAAACGATTGATTTTGTCTTCAATGCTTGGACAGTAACGGGGACCAACCCCATCAATTCTTCCTTGAAACATTGGACTTCTGTCAAATCCTGTTTTTAATATATCGTGAACTTCTTGGTTTGTATAAGTTATCCAGCAGCTTAATTGTTTTTTTGGTTTTTGAGAATCCATAAATGAAAAGCCGACCATTTCATCATCGCCGGGTTGTTCTTCCATTTTAGAATAATCCAGACTTCTTCCATCAACTCTTGGCGGAGTTCCGGTTTTCAAACGATCGCTTTCAAATCCCAAACCAACCAGTTGTTCTGTAATTCCTGTTGCTGCTTTTTCACCAGCTCTTCCTCCACCAAATCTTTTCTCGCCAATATGAATTACACCATTTAAAAAAGTACCACTTGTTACAATTACTGTTTTAGACTCAATACGATGTCCAAGTCCTGTAACAACTCCAGAAGCAAAACCGTCTTTAATAATTATCGACCCAACCATATCCTGGTAAAAATCAACATTGGGTGTAGCTTCCAACATCTCTCTCCACTTGGTTGCAAACATCATCCGGTCATTCTGCGATCTTGGGCTCCACATGGCCGGTCCCTTTGATTTGTTCAACATCCTAAACTGAATCATACTTTCATCCGAGACAATTCCACTATATCCGCCCATGGCATCTATTTCCCTGACTATCTGGCCTTTGGCTATTCCACCCATAGCAGGATTGCAACTCATCTGAGCTATAGTTTGCATATTCATTGTTATCAATAAAACCGTACTGCCCATATTTGCAGCAGCAGCTGCGGCTTCACAGCCCGCATGGCCTGCACCAACAACTATTACATCATACTTTGGAAACATTTCGATTGATTTTGCTAAAGGCTGCAAAGATACAATCCTTCAGTAGTCGGGGGAGTTATATAATTGTCGGTTGTTTCACGTGGAACAGCAGACAACTTGAATGAGCGATAGTTTCACGTGGAACGAATTGATTTTGAATAAAGACTAAGATATTCCTCTTCTTTTCCTCTCATTTGAGCTATGTCAGATTTTGTTTTGTCTTTATAGCCACATAAATGGAGAGCTCCATGAAATATTACCCTGTGTAATTCATTCATTAAAGTAGTGTTTAGATTTTTTGCATTCTCCTTTACCCTTTCATAACTAATATAAATATCGCCAACAACGGTAGTTTTATCTTCAGAAAGATCGAAACTGATGATGTCTGTATAATAGTCATGGTTCAGATATTCCTGGTTCATCTCCAAAAGACGTTCATCTGAACAAAAGACAAAATTTATTACCTGTAATTTCTTGCCTTCTTTTTTGAAAAGCCTTTCTATAAACAGTTTTAATGCATTTCTGTTTTTTAGCGTAATAGTTATGCTTTGACAAAAGAAATACACTTTATGGGTTGAAATGTTTGTCATAATTTCAAAATTCGTAAACAAAATAGAATTTACAAGACTAGCTTTGCAATCGTAGATTAAAAATATGGATATAAAACTGTCAGAACTGAAGCCTGGACAATTGGGAGTAATAAAGAAATTTCAAAACAGTGAACTTTCATTGAAGTTTTTAGAAATGGGTTGTGTGCCGGGAGAAACCATTTATGTTAATCAAATAGCCCCTTTGGGCGATCCTATATCTGTAAAAGTAGCAGGCTATAACTTGAGTTTGCGAATGAGTGAAGCTGAATTCATCATTGTTGACTTTACTAATTAAGTTGTTATATGAAGATTGGTCTTTATTTTGGCTCATTTAATCCAATCCATATTGGCCACTTAATAATTGCCAATCATATTTTAAACAAGGGAATTGTAGAAAAATTGTGGTTTGTTGTATCACCTCAAAATCCATTCAAAGCAGAAAAATCACTTTTGAATGAGTTTGACCGTTTGCACTTGGTAAGGCTTGTCATTGATGATGATGCAAGAATGAAAGCTTCGGATATAGAATTTTATTTACCAAAGCCATCTTACACGGTAGATACAATGACCTATTTACAAGAAAAGTATCCGGAAGATGAATTCTCCATTATTATGGGAAGTGATAGTTTTAAAAACATCAATAAATGGAAAAATTCTTCCGTTTTGTTAAACAACTTTCAAATTTTAATATATAAACGTCCGGGCTTTGCCGTAGAGTCCGCTGAAGAATATCAAGTAAAAATTCTGGATGCGCCGCTGCTTGAAATTTCGGCTACACAAATACGTGAGTTGATTCGAAAGGATCAATCAATCCGTTACCTGGTGCCTGAAAAAGTGCGGGAAGAACTGGAAAAAAGCAGGTATTACAAATAGGGATTTCTTAAAAGAAATAACCCAGAAGCAATGCGAACAAAACGATGAAAGGTGCGCCAATCCTGGTAAATTGCAACACAAAGTAAGAAGCAACTATAATAAAAATATTAATGAGGCTTACTGTTTTTGCTTCAATCAGCGAGATGTCTTTCATGATATAAAAAGTAGCCGCAATCATAATTCCAACTACCACGGCATTAATCCCTTCCAATGATCGATAGACTGCAGCATATTTTTTTAGATAAGTCCAGATAGGAAAGAAAAAAAGAACCAATAATGCGCTGGGTAAAAAAATACCAATTGTACCTATCAAACAACCCAACATCTGCATAGTGGTTCCTTTATCTTTTAACGCCATTCCACCCGTAAAGGATGCTATAGAAAATACCGGCCCCGGAACAGCACGGACAATCCCCATCCCGGTATACATTTCATCTTTTTTAATCGTTATTACATCTTTTTCCTGCACTCTTTTAGCTTCCGGACGAATACAATATTGTTCATAAAGCATGGGCATTAATACCTGGCCACCACCAAATACCAGGCTACCCATCCTGTAAAAATTTTCAAAAAGATTCAACGGAATTTTAAGATCCCACTCTTTTTTACGTGCCGTTTCACTAAAAACGCCGGCTAAAATGAAAATAAAAGCGAAAAGCCAGATATTCCACCATTTTATCTTTGCAGGTTTCACATCCACTTGTGGAATTCTTTTTCTGCTGAGATTGGTAACCACGCCACCTAAAACAATTAATATTGGGAAAATCCATGGTTGTTTAAAAAAGGCATATGTGGCAATGCTGCCAATTATCATAATAAACCAGGTAATCTTGTTATTGACCGAAATCTTAAATGCAACGATAGAAGCATACACAAGAAATCCGGCTGCAACAGGAGGAATAAATTTAAAAATATCAACATGCAAAGCTTTCGTATCAATATAATGAAGCATAAATGAAAAGCTACCCATAAGAACACTGGCCGGCATAATCCATATAAGTAACGTAATGATTGCCAATGGAATACCTCCTCTTTTGTAACCAATCAAGGTGAGTGTTTGTGTTGAGGATGCACCTGGCAAAAGCTGACAAAAAGCATTATATTCAAGTAATTCCTTTTCTGTAACATAATGACGTTTTTGAACAAAGGTTTTCATCATCATTGCCAGGTGGGCTTGTGGTCCGCCAAATGCAGTAACACTATGCAAAAGCACTTGTTTAAGAAAGGGGGTATGTCTAAGCAGCTTCAATCATTAAAAATAGGTAATTTGATTTATCCATTTTATGATTTTTCAAAAAAACAGACATAAATTTAAACTTGCTTAATTAACAATGAATTTTAAAAATATGCTTAAAAATACCCGTTCAAAATATTTCTTATTTTTTTTAATACTTCTTACCAATTTTGTTTACGGGCAAAAAACCGATAAAAAACTGGCGAAAGAATTAATTGCCATCAGCCATTCATTTCATGGAGATTTTGGTATTTATTTTAAAAACCTGAAAACCAATAAGATTGTATCAATCAATGCAGATAGTGTTTTTCCAACGGCCAGCATGGTAAAAATTCCCATTCTGCTTGGAATTACTGACAAGATAAATATTGGCGAACTCAACTACCATCAACCAGTAGTGTATAATGATTCGTTATTATATGAAGGGGTTGATATTTTGGGATCATTTAAAAACGGCGAAAAAATTGAACTCAGTAAATTAATTATGCTGATGATGACAATGAGTGATAATACGGCCAGTTTATGGTTACAAAGTCTTGCCGGTGGTGGATTAAGAATAAATGAAATGT
>JAYWCV010000176.1:0-22712 GCA_043780275.1 Chitinophagaceae bacterium | reverse complement strand
CCTTTGTTTCCTTACCCTCAGAATTGATCAAGTGTATTTCACCAAGATTTAAATCACGGATCTTTTTTTCAATCTTTGCCCGGTCACCAACAATTATCCATGTCATGTTGTTTGGCCTGATTACTTTTTTTGCAGCATCCTGAATTTGTTTCAAATCCATCTTTCTTACTTTTTCTGCATAGTTTGGCCAGTAGTTATTTCCTCTGTTAAATGTTACCTGTTCTTCCAGTGCAGATAAAACAGCACTATTGGTTTCCCATCCGCCAGGCAATTGTAAAATAGCATTGCGTTGTACTTTCTCAAACTCTTCTTTGGTAGCTGGATTACTGCCTACGAATTGTTCCAGTTCTTTTTTTAATTCGGCGGCCGACTCACTCGATTTATCAGTTTGTACAATACCATATCCTATATAAAGTCCTTGTCCTTTTGCAGGTGCTATAAAAGAACCTGAACCATAAGACCAATGTTTGTCTTCTCGCAGATTCATATTTATACGTGAAGTGAATTCACCACCAATAATTCGGTTCATCATTTCTATGGTTGACCAATCAGCACTTTGACCTGATGGTGCCAGTTGTGCGGAGAATATGATGCTTTGTTGTGCATCTGGCTTATCGATGATATATACTTTTTTAACTGTCGACTCTTTGGATACCGCGATATTTTTTACCGGAATATCTTTTTTCTTCCAACCGGCCAATTGTGTTTCCAGTTTCGATTTTAATTCATTCAAGGATATATCTCCAACAACCAACATCGTTGCATGATTCGGTGCCAACCAGGTTTGATGAAACTTCATCAAATCATTTCTGGTAATAGAACTTACACTTTCTTCTGTACCGGTACCGGTAAATGGATTACTGTATGCATGGCCTTCGCCATATAATATTTTAGGTAAAATGCGTAATCCCATAGCAATCGGCTGCACTTGTTCTTGTTTAATACTGAGCAATTGATTTTTCTTAACCCGATCAAAATCATTTTCCGGAAAGACCGGGTTCAACAAAACATCCGCAAACAAATCGAGACTTTTATCAAAATTTATTTTTAGTGCATTCAGGTTCAGCACACTATTATCAAGGTCTGCACTAGTACCAAGTGTAGCTCCCAAGTCAGCCAGTTCATCACTTATTTTCAGAGAAGTTCTTTTTTTGGTTCCTTCTTTCAGCATATTCATGGCCATGGTGGTTAGGCCAGCTTTCGTATTTTGGTCAGCCGCATATCCTGCATCCATAATCAAACGCATATTTACTACCGGTACATTGCTGCGTTGAGCCAACATTACTTTTAGTCCGTTTGATAAAACAAACTCCTGAACCGTTGGAAAAGTAATGGGCGGTTCTTTTTCCAATTCGGGCATTTTTTTTCTGTCGGCAATGGCCAAATCAGTTTTCAATGTTGGGAATGGATGAATCTCTAATGCATATTCACCATCACTCAGCCATTTTTTTGCAATAGCTTGTATATCCTGTGGCTTAGCATCCCTGATCCATTGTTGTTCTTTTTTATAATAATCAGGCGATCCGCCATATACTTCATTCTGTGCCAGGATATCCGACTTGCCGCCAAAACCACCAATGCGTTCCATGCCTTTGATGAATGAAGAAAAATATTGTGTTTTTACCCGATTCAATTCTTCATCACTGATTCCGTTTTTAATCAACCTGTTTAATTCTTCATCAATGACTGCATCTATTTGCTTCAAACTAACATCGGGCTTTGCATCGGCAGTAATATAAAACTGACCACTGATCTGACGATCATCTGTAAAGCTTGAAACTCTACTGGCAATCTTATCATCATATACCAAACGTTTAAACAATCTGGATGTTTTACCACTAGTTAAAATGCTGCTTAACAAACTAAGAAAGGTTGCTTCCTGGCTACCCCATACTGCCACATTCCAGGTTTTTTGCAGGCGGGCCTGAGGAACTCTATCCTGTGCTGACTGACTGTGTTTTCCGGTCATTTTTGCAATCCATTCCTGGTGTTTTGCAATGGGTGGTCCGGGAGGAATATCGCCATAATATTTTTTTATTTTTTCCAATGCTTTCTCCGGCGTAATGTCTCCGGCTATGACCAGCACCGCATTGTTGGGGCCATAATACGTTTTAAACCATTCTTTCACATCATCTAATGAAGCAGCATTTAAATCTTCCATACTGCCTATAACTGACCATGAGTAAGGATGCCCGACCGGATAAGTGCTTTTGGTTGTTAATTCATAAGCCATGCCATAGGGTTGGTTTTCGCCTTGTCTTTTTTCGTTTTGAACAACACCCCGTTGTTCATCCAATCTGGGCTGGTCGATTACACCCAATAAATGCCCCATACGATCACTCTCTAACCACAACACCTGATCGAGTGCCGATACCGGAACATTTTGAAAATAGTTTGTACGGTCTTCATTCGTTGTTCCATTTAAATCCGTTGCACCAATATTTTCCAATGCCTTGAAATAATCCGTATTGAAGTTTTCACTTCCATTAAACATCAGGTGCTCAAACAAATGTGCAAAGCCGCTTTTGCCGGCTTTTTCATTTTTAGAACCTACATGATACCAGGTATTAACAGCAACGATAGGTGCTTTATGATCTTCGTGTACAATCAGTGTAAGCCCATTGTTTAACACAAATTTCTTGTAGGGAATATCCAGTTCGGGGAAATGGGGGCTTTGCGAAAAACTGCTGGAGAATACAAAGCCAATGAAGCTGAGCAATAGGCAAATCTTTTTCATATTGATAATTTAAAAATGAATGAATGATAATAAGGTGGGAATAAAACTTTTGATTTTCTAAAGGAAAAAATTGGTTTAAATATAAAGAATATTCATATACTATTAAAATCACTGTTTTCGATCTGATATAAATCTTTGTGGGTATGCGATAATAGGTTTAAGCAAATAGAATTTATTTGCTATAGTAATTTTAAAAGCTTCTTATTAACTTCAATAAAACTGCATAATTATGGAATACAATATAAACCGCTTGACCGAAAAAGTAGATGCTTATAAAAAAGTATTGGCCAATACCATCCATTTCAGAAATGAATGGAAGGGTGGACTAAAGGAGCTCATCATTAAAACGTTGAATGATGTGATCAGTAAAACCGGATTGATAGCAAAGGTTATTCATCAAAAGCAAATTGAAAATCTGGAAGCTATCGTACTCGATCTTGGCAGGGCCAAAAGTGGCCTGGTAGAGAATGTAGAAAATTCAGATATTCATCAGATCATGATCAAGCATAACGGATCATTGATTTATCAGCAATTGTTTAATGGAAAAATCATGGTGATGATGGAAAGTCCTAGTATTGAAAACTACAGTGAACCCAAATCCGCCAAGTTTATTGAAATACTTCGTCCGGATGAACTGAACCCCTCATTCATTTATCGCCATATAGAAATATTTTTAAAAGACATTACCGATTGGGAAGATTATGACGATTCAGATCAAAAGAAGCCCCCCATTGGTTTTAAGCCTTTTGAGGGTTCACAAAAAGACCAGTCATAAGTATTATAAAAACTCATTACAAAAAAAACCACAGGAAGCCCTGTGGTTTGAGGTATAGAAAAAATATATTAATTACTCAGTCTCTGTTGTTTCTGAATCTCCTCTTTCCGGCCTCATCATTGGGAATAATAAAACATCCTGAATAGAATGCTGATTTAATAAAAGCATACATAAACGATCTATACCAAATCCGATACCGGATGTAGGTGGCATGCCATATTCCAAAGCCCGCAGAAAATCGTAATCAATAAACATGGCTTCGTCGTCTCCTTTTTCCATCAGTTTCACCTGGTCCTCAAAACGTTCACGTTGTTCAATGGGGTCATTCAACTCGGAGTAGGCGTTGGCAATTTCTTTTCCGTTAATCATTAATTCAAATCGTTCTACCAAACCCGGCTTTGACCGGTGTTTTTTGGTTAACGGACTCATCTCAACCGGGTAGTCAATAATGAAAGTAGGTTGAATGAAATGCTTTTCGCATGTTTCGCTGAAAAGTTCATCAATCAGTTTCCCTTTCCCCATGGTATTATCAACCGCAATATGTAGTTGTTTACATGCATCACGAATCTGCACTTCATTCATTTCGGAGATGTCGATGCCGGTATATTCCTTGATGGCATCATACATGGTAATGCGTCGGTATGGAGCTTTGAAATCAATTTCCTTTTCTCCAACCATTACTTTGGTTGTGCCGTTTACAGCAACCGCTGTTTTCTCCAAAAGCTGTTCAGTAATTTCCATCATCCACAAATAATCTTTGTAGGCTACGTAAAATTCAAGCACGGTAAATTCAGGGTTGTGGGTGCGGTCCATTCCTTCATTACGGAAGTTGCGGCTGAACTCATACACAAACTCAAATCCACCGACCAGTAATCTTTTAAGATAAAGCTCATTGGCAATACGCATGTACATCGGGATGTCCAATGCGTTATGATGCGTACTAAATGGACGAGCAGCTGCACCACCCGGAATGGATTGCAAAACTGGTGTGTCCACTTCCAAAGCTCCACGTTCATTCAAGAATTCACGGATGGTATTGACAATTTT
Organism: Chitinophagaceae bacterium; assembly: GCA_043780275.1. GTDB lineage: Bacteria > Bacteroidota > Bacteroidia > Chitinophagales > Chitinophagaceae > MGR-bin208. The sequence continues at coordinate 18,153 of JAYWCV010000176.1, read as the reverse complement.
GCTACGCTTTTCAAAAACCTTTTTTAAGGAAGGATTGATGATCAGGTCGGCATAACGTTGGCGGTATCTGAACTCCGGATCAGTGACGGCATCAAAAGTTTGTCCTTCGGCTTCTTTCACAATCGGTAAAGGACGAAGGGATTTATTCAGGATACTAATTTCGGTAGCATGAATAGATATTTCTCCGGTTTTGGTGGTGAAAACATATCCTTTGATACCTATAATGTCACCAATATCGATCAGTTTTTTCCAAACAGTATCGTACAAGGATTTGTCATCACCGGGGCAAATATCATCCCGGCGGATATAGGCTTGTATGCGGCCATGGCTATCCTGAATCAAGGCAAAATTGGCCTTGCCCATATCCCTAACACTCATGACTCTGCCAGCCAGGCAAACTTCTTTGAATTCCTCTTTTTTCTCTTCGGTATAATTTTCTTTAATAAAAACTGAATTTGAATTGACCGGGTACAATGCTGCCGGATAAGGATCAATACCCATTTTGATCAATTCGGCCAGTTTTTCTCTTCGTATTATTTCCTGTTCTGATAAATGCATTTATGAAAAATTGAGTGGCAAAAATAGATGATTTTTTACCCGTATAGTATGCTTTTTAACATTGTTGTGCAATATTTTGACCTGGTATTTTCTATATTGCCGCAAACAGCAAGTATGAAGAAATATTTTACACTATTTATGTTGATGGGTGCTTTTTTTTTATCCGATGCCCAATCAATTTTAGATAAAGCAAAAAATGCAATTACAAAAAATTCCGGTGTATCCGAAAATGAAGCCGGTTTGGGAATCAAAGAAGCATTGAACAATGGCGTGAAGAGTGCTGTTTCTTTTTTAAATAAACCCGATGGTTTTTTAGGCAATGAGTTTTATAAAGTACTGCTACCTGAAGAAGCACAGAAAATGGAAAAAACACTTCGGGATATTGGTATGGGGAAAATGCTGGATGATGCCATTGTAGCAATTAATCGTGGTGCCGAAGATGCCGTTGGTTTTGCTGCCCCAATTTTTGTTGATGCCATAAAACAAATGACCATTACCTATGCGTTGAAATTAATCAGCGGTGACAAAACGGCTATAACCAATTATTTCAGAGAAAAAACCAGTGTGGCTTTGAAAGCAGCTTTTTTACCAATCATACATGCGTCGTTAGAAAAAACAAATGGAACCAAGTATTATGGCGATGCCGTGAACCGGTATAATAAAATTCCTTTCGTTAAAAAAATGAATCCCGATCTGGCCGATCATGTGGCCAATAAAACATTGTTTGCATTGTTTGACAGGCTGGCCATTGAAGAAAAAAATATCCGCAATAATCCTGCTGCCAGAACATCTGATTTATTGAAGAAAGTGTTTGGAGGATAGATTAATTAAATTTAAAGAATGCTTATCTAGTTAAAGAACTCCGACAGTAAAGCCGGAGTTCTTTAACTATAAACGGTCTCATAAACTTATTTTCAAAGACACTGAAGGAACGGATTTATACACAAAACTGCTTTTCACAATTTGCGGAGCTGTTTCGTTTTTAAAAGACATGCTCATCGCCCTTTTTTTATTTTTCCCCGAAGCAACAAAAAAGGGAATGCTGCCCAGTAAGGACACAACTCCTGTCAATCCTAAAGCAGCTTTCATACCATCATTTTGATATTTATCATCACAAAACCCAAAAATACAAATACCATCATACAACAATTCTCCTTTTGGTAATATAACAGAGGTTATAATCAGACCAGCACCAACTGCAAAAAACACCGAGCCTGTTTTTTTCTGCTTTTTACTTTTTTGCAAGTAATCTTGTTTGGTTAATTCAAGAACAGGATTGGTTTGCTGGCCGAAAGATGCATTTAATATCATCAGTAAAGGGATAAAAAAAATAGTCTTTTTCATTTTTAAAATTATTCAATTATAAATAAATAAGGCGGCTTTAAAAACTTACATAAAACACTCCGTTGGATAAAACCTCTTTAGAAATGATTCCTTGTAATTCTCCTTTAAAAGTTCCTTTTACAGATGAAGAACTGATCTCTGTAATAGTTATTGCAACAGGATTTGTAGTGCTTCCATACTCGTTGGCTCGAATTACACAGGGGGAATAAAATTCAATACAATGTGTCATCGATACCAATGGATTGCTGGTAGTATTTTCAGTATAAGTGTCGTTTAAAATGGGATTAGGACTCACAATACTGAAACTTAAATTGGTGGTAGATGTTGTTTTTAAATTTCCCTGTAGCTGAATTCCATAGCCTCCGGTTACAGTAAGCCTGGTTGCTTTTGCCTGTATATTAAATGTGCTTGTACTTCCACCAATCTCAACTTTAATAGTACCTATTGGAATATCAAGCTTATCTTTTTTACAGGAACAAAAGAAAAATGTTGTGAAGCAGGCAATTGAAATTATTCTAAGCATTCTAATAACAAAAAATTTTTATTATGCTAAACTATCATTACACAAAATTCATTCATAATTGAATTTTCAATAAGGGTTTATTGATTTGCAAATTTTGCAACTGGTCGTTATATTATATTTTTATAAAAACAAAAAAACAAATTGATAAATATGGGGGGGGGTAAATTAGCGAAAACCACTTTATTATTTCCCCTTTAATTTTTGTGTCATCCATCGCTGCTGAACATTATTTCTGTTTTCATTCCAACTTTGTCTTGTGTAGGCACTCGAATAAGAATGTAATAACCCGCTGGAAAAATCAGTCCATTCTTTTTTCTTTTGTTGAAGTTGAAAAAATTGTTTGTCAACCGATAAATTATCCTGAAGTGTTTTAAAGTCGGGAGTATAAAATGAAAAAGTTACAGCCTCTTTTACATTATTATTTACATAAATGGGTTTAGTAGATATAGATTTCTTATGTAATTCAAATTTTACAGGTTTATTAGAAGGGAGTTCATTTTTTATCGGGAAACCGGATTGTTGTGCGGCTGTACTTATTGAAAGAAACATCGCCAGGAAGCTGATTGCTAGTTTCATATCGTGTTTATTTACTTCTAAGATAGACTATTTTGACAGCTTATGCTGATAAATTTCTATCTCCTAAAATTATTTTTGTTTTCTCATTTCTTAATGTATAACTTCAAAAATAATATCCTTTCTGACAAACCTATTCCGTCTTTACCTTCTGAAATTTTATCAATCTATTTCTCTTCATGTGAACCACCCCTGCCCGGGAAGCTGCATTTATTATTCACCAAAAAACTTAACAAATGAAAAAAACATTTTTTCTGTGGCTGTTTATTGCAGTTGCATTCTTTGCAAACGGACAAGGCAAAACCCTTTATGAAGTAAATTTTGTAAAGCCCAAACCCGGAATGAGGTCAACTTTTGAAGCCAATTGGAAGGCCCACCTGGCCAAATTTCATAAGACCGACGACAAAAGGACCGTGTATGAAGTGGTAAGCGGTCCACACAGCGGAGAATATCATATTGTGGAAGGACCTATTTCTTATGCCGATATGGATACTGAACGACCCAATGCTAAAGAGCATGGCCTTGATCTGGAAAAGAATTTTTCGCCATTGCTGGAGCCAAATAGCCAGAACGCCATTTTCCGCTGGGATGATACGGCCAGCTTTAACGGGAAAGTGACCGCAGATAAATTCCAGGTTACTGTTACATATGTAAAATTTAATATGATTACAGAAACCATTCGGGAAAGCAGAAGGGGATCACTGATTAACGCAAAACTAAGTAAGGCTAATAATATTCCCCTCCGGTTCAGTGTTAATGTATATACGCAAATCATGTCTGGATCTGACCCCGTCAGGGTTTCGATCAGGAATTTAAAAGATGGTTTCAAGGAACTGGAAGCTGATTATTATGGACCTAATCCTATGGCTAATCAACCCAATGCTTTCAGAGATGCTTATATTAAGGATTATGGCTATGATGAATGGGATGCCAGGCTAAAAGTACTGGATAACAATGCTAATGTTAAAAGCCGGGAAGTATATAATACGAAACTTCGCAAAGACCTTAGTTCGGAATAATATCATATCAATCATACTTTTCAAATCCCGTTTCTCCTCAGGTTAGACGGGATTTTTTTATGCATCAACCAGTAAAACTTGCCAGGCCTCAATCAGTTTTCCCTCGGCCATTAATTTCTTTGCGTAGCTATGTAATTCCTTTTCCATTTCCGCAGGATTCAATGAAAAATATTGAACAATGTTTTTTACTTTATCATCTATAAATGATGGATCGATGAATGGTATTTCCGAAAAATTTGCCAGCATACCCAGGTCATTCCCACTCAAAACAGAACTGTAGCGTATGGATTCAGGAAGCTGGTCAATTCCAATACCTAACTGACTATGTGGTTTGTGTACTTCAAAAATAGCATCTCCATTTGCACGGCAATAAAAGTCGCCACCCATACGGGCAACCAGGTCAATTTTTTGCGGATCAATTTTTCCTTCTGTATTCAATATGTCATCTTGGATGTGCATCACTACAATTTCGCAGATAATCAAATTACCAGCTCCACCTTCTGTGCCTGTTTCTTTTATTTCGCTAACGATGCATTCCATCTGCACCGGACTTTCAGCAACCCGAAATGGTTTAATTTTTTCTGATGGAATTTTAGTGAAACCCGATTTTATAAATTCGTCTACTCCTTTTGGGTATTCGCAACTGCTCAGGCTCATTTGCTGAACCATGGCATAATTAACGGTATTGATTACAACTTCCTTCGTCTCGTAAATATTCTCCAGCGTATGTTTGATGCTGTTGTCCCGGACTCTGCGTGCAGGAGAAAAAATCAGGGTGGTAGGATTACTACCAAATACATTGAAAAAACTGAACGGTGACAGGTTTGCATTCCCCTCTTTATCCATGGTACTTGCAAAACAAATCGGACGTGGTGCAATGGCTCCTAATAAATGGGCATGTAATTCAGTCGTTTTTATTTCGCCGGGGATAATTCTCATTTAAGTAAAAATAAAAGTAAATTAAGAAATAACAAGAAGCTGCTGTTTAGTATATTTAATGATGAAATTCAGTCACGTTAAAAAGATAGTTTCTTCTGTGCTATTCATCATGATAGCGGCGGTTTCATCTGCTCAAAACAGCGAACATTTTATACGGGTTAATTTATTGGGCTATTTACCAACGGGTAGTAAAACGGCAGTTTGGTGTAGCAAGGTGGATTTAGGAATTAGTAACCTGCCTGCCGGTAGGCAAGGTTGGGAATTGGTGGATGCTGTTTCAAAAAAAACGGTTTATAGCGCTAAGCTCGGAAAGTCATTCGGTGCTTATGGACCATTTACACAAACCTATCGTTTCAATTTTTCTGAATATAAAAAACCAGGAAGATATTATTTGCAATCAGGCGGAGTAAAATCTCCTGAGTTTAAAATTGCTGAAGATGTTTATAAAGGTACTGCAGATTTTTGTTTGCGCTACATGCGGCAGCAGCGCAGCGGATTCAATCCTTTTCTGAAAGACAGTTGCCATACACATGATGGCTATACATTGTATGGTGAAAAAGCCGGAATAAAAGACAGTACACATATTGATGTAGTAGGTGGTTGGCATGATGCCAGCGATTATTTACAATACAGCACTACTTCTGCAAATGCAACCTATCACCTGCTTGCAGCTTACAGAGATTTTCCAAAAGTTTTCAGTGATGAAAAACTGGCAAACGGATTAGATGGAAAAAATAATATGCCCGATGTACTCGATGAAGCCAAATGGGGATTGGACTGGCTTTCGAAAATGCATCCAAGAGAAGATTGGATGTTTAATCAATTGGGAGATGACAGGGATCACATCAGTATGCGGATTCCCAAACTGGATTCCCAATATGGAAAGGGATTTGAGCGGCCGGTATATTTTGTAAGTGGCGAGCCACAGCAAAGAGGAAAGTTTATGAATAATTCTACAGGTACTTCATCTACAGCAGCAAAGTTCTCCAGCGCATTTTCATTAGGGTTTGAAGTATTTAATAAAATTGATACATTTTATTCCAATCTATTATATGAAAAGGCTGGATCGTCTTATGTCTATGCATTTAATAAATTTGGTGTAACTCAGACAGCCTCTGTAAGATCTCCTTATATATATGCAGAAGATAATTGGGAAGACGATATGGAATTGGCGGTAGTTATGTTAGAAAGGGCCAACAGAAATATGGATTTTAGAAGAAATAAATCGACAATTTTTGAATTTATGGCCAATGACGAAAGAATGATAAATATTGTTGAAGAAAAAATTACACCATGGTTAGGAGCAGATACGGCAAAACATTATCAGTGGTATCCATTTATTAATCTTGGGCATTATGAAATGGCAAAAGAACTTAAAACTTGGGGAAGAGATAGCCTGACTGGTTATTACAAGCAAGGCATAGAAAAAGTTTGGAACAAAGCAAAACAAAATGCTTTCTATCGGGGCATACCTTTTATCTGGTGCAGTAATAATCTCACCACTTCTTTTGCCATTCAATGTTATTGGTACAAACAACTGACCGGTGATAAAACATTTGATGAACTGGAGCAAGCCAACTTCGACTGGCTTTTTGGTTGCAATCCATGGGGCACAAGCATGGTGTATGGCCTTCCTTCATGGGGAGATACACCAGTTGATCCACACTCTGCATTTACCCATTTAAAAAATTACCCAATTGACGGGGGATTGGTTGATGGCCCGGTCTATGGAAGTATTTACAATAATCTTATCGGCATTAAATTATTTCAGCCGGATGAATATGCAGCTTTTCAGAGTGACCTGGCTGTGTACCATGATGACTACGGCGATTACAGTACCAACGAACCGACCATGGATGGAACAGCATCATTGATTTATTTATTAGCAACCAAAGAGGCCTCCTCTAAATCTCTTCCACTGGCTGGCGGAGAGACTTCAGCAACATTACTAAAAAACAAATTTTCATATAGTCATGGAGGCATCATCCGTGGTGATTCTTCTTTTCCTTCCCCCAATGGGGGCAACCGAGATTTGCGAAGGTTGGGAACAAAGTTCGAGAAGGGGGCCATTGCACTTGTTTTTACCGGGCATGAATTTGCAGATGGTGCCGGTATCATTTCAAATACATTGCAACAACAAAAAATAAAGGCTTCATTCTTTTTTACCGGAGACTTTTATAATAATCCTGTATTTAAAAAATCAATAACCCAATTAAAGAATAACGGGCATTATTTAGGAGCCCATTCCAACAAACATTTATTATACAATGATTGGAATAAGAGAGATAGTTTATTAGTTACAAAAAATGAATTTCAAAAAGATTTGAAATTGAATTATGATGCCATGAAAAAATTCGGCATAACGAAAGTCGATTATTTTTTACCGCCTTATGAATGGTATAACGATTCTATTGCTGCCTGGACAAAAGAAATGAAACTGCAACTGATAAACTTTTCGCCAGGTACAAAAAGCAATGCAGATTATACTTATCCGGCAATGAAAAATTATAGAAGCAGTGAAGAAATTTACAATTCTATAATTGATTTTGAAAATAAAAACAGCCTGAATGGTTTTATTTTGCTGCTGCACATTGGTACTGATCCGAAAAGAACCGATAAATTTTATTACAAATTGAATCAGCTAATTGAAAATTTAAAACAAAAGGGCTATACATTCAGGCGGGTGGATGAACTATTAAATTAGATCTTTTTTTTGGCGACAATCGAAAAATCATCTACGTCTTTTGTTATGGTATTGCTCAATTTGCCGAGCCCCTCAATTTCCATTTCCACTACATCACCCTCCTGTAACCATTGCTCAGTATAATTGGGGTCGTTGAATTTTCCTGTACCATTTAATTCAAGAAAACAACCTGTTCCAACTGTACCGCTACCTATTACATCGCCGGGAAGTAAATCAACACCATAGGAAGCACGTTCAATGATCTCGGCAAATGTCCAATTCATATCACCTACATTCCCTTCGCTTACCTGAACGCCGTTAACGTGGCATTTCATTTTCAGGTTCCAACATTTACCTACATGACCTTCTTTTGCTGGAATTTCATATTGTTCCAATTCATCTAATGTTATCAGCATCGGTCCAAGCACGGTGGAAAAATCTTTTCCTTTGGCTGGTCCCAAATTCAATTTCATTTCATCCATCTGCAAACCTCTTGCACTCAAATCATTCATGATCATCAACCCAGCAATATATTGATCGGCTTCTTCGGCCCGGATATTTCTTCCGTGTTTTGAAATAACTATGGCAACCTCTAATTCAAAATCCAGTTTATCGAAATGGTCCGTCATGCAGATAACTTCACCGGGCCCTTGTACGCTATGATGATTGGTAAAATAAAAAACGGGAAACTGATCGAATTCCGGGATCATTTCGGCTCCTCTGTTTCTTCTTGCAGAAGCAACATGCTGACGAAAGGCATAACCATCCCGGCAGGATGTAGGAAAAGGAACCGGTGATAATAAATCAACTTCACTGAGTAAGGTTTTTTTATTACTTGATCTGCTTCCTTCTTTTATCATCATTTCACCCGCCAGCGCAACCGGCAAAGAGTCTTCCCAGTAATTTAGAAACATACTCATGTTATGTGGTAAGTCGGGATGTAATGATTCGCTATCATAAACCCATTCGTCAATTACCACAGCTAATTGGTCTTGTCCGTCTTTTAAATAAGATATCAGTTTCATGGAAAAATTTTCAGTTGCGCCAAAATTAGTTAATAAATCATGGAGCTCGAAAAGATTCACAATAAAGAGATAATTAATATTTTGATGTGCTGGCTATAAATATTTTAATTCCAAATACCAGCAGACATGAATACTTGTATCTTCTTTGTACTTGTATTTTCTTTGTGGTAAAAAAATGATTAACCACAAAGGAAAAAAAGTTCTTTTTTGTATTCCTTTGTTTCTTGGTGTCCCTGCTACCGTCAGGCAGGTTTGTTGCTATATATTTTTTGCCACTAAGTCGCAAAGACACAAAGTTTCAGTTATCATCTGCCTGATACCATTTTTTACTTTACAGCATTGAAATTGATCAGTAATTTCAATATATAATTTTTTGATTTAAGGTATTAGTTGTAGAGAAGAATTATCTCTTTCAACACATCAAAATATTAATTTGCCCAATAAAGTGTTGAACGATTGTTTAAAAAATCCGTAGGTAAAAAAAATGCCTACTTTTTTCAACGTAAGCAATAGCTTTTTTTCTGGCAATTCATGGTAGTGTTAATAGTAGTAACCAAAAATAATATTCATTTCATCCTCACTGGTTAAGCCAAACATGATTGTTCTGTTGGATGTATTATTGTAGGTAACTACACTGGTTAAACCTTCTCCGGCATTCAGTTGTAATGCTGTTGCCAGATTTAATGCAAGTGGATGCTGCCAGTCTGTATTTTCATAAACCACTTGTCCGTTTCTTGCGCCGCCAAAAATTTTGATAACAAATTTTTCGCCCATTTTATGGAAATGGGAAGTAAGCATGATGATCGTTACCGGACTGGAGAATGTAAAATTAGAAGTTATCGTTGTTCGTTGATTGGGTGGTAAAGAAAAATTAGTGTTGTTAAAATTTATTGTTTTTGCTTCTTTAACAACGGCCGATTGCGGCACGGTATACAAATTGATAAAGTTTTCGCCAGTTAAACTGGTTGTTTGCTTATTAAAATAATGTGCATTTAAATCAAGTGACGTATTTGCGGCAAATTTTAAAGCAACACCTGCGGGAAAAGTATAGCTGGCATTTACATCTGTACCACCGCCCAGAAATACGTGATTTTGCATTTGTAATAAAGTGTTGATATTTACGGAACCATCCGTATTGTACAGATCTCTTAAAACGTTTACAGTGGGTAATAATGTTGTGTTTTGATATCCATACAAAACTAGATGGTGGCTATTGGGTCTTCCCTTCATTTCAAACTTGTTTACATAAACGGTAGAAGTGTTTGGCGTATTCCTTCTGACAAATACCTCTCTTTCTGTATTAGGACTTACCGTAAACGGATCTATTTTAAGTTGAAATCCATCGGCAGGGGCTGGAGCCGCTAATGGAATAAAAGGTTCGGAACAAACAATCGTATTGTTCAGTAAAGTTTCATCTACAACACTGCCTGTTTTGGGTGCACCTTTAATGATCCATTGTTTGATAAACTCAATTTGTCCAACACTTAAATTGGGCCCGCCTAAAGGCATCGTAGCACCGTAATTTGCCGAATGATGACCAGGTTGGCAATCAACTTTATGATACAATAAACTTTTGCTATAGTCTCCCGGTTTCACCCGTACTAATCCATCTGCATTGGCTGCCGGGTTTTTGGATGCTTTGTTAATTAAGTTATCATAAGCGGTGCTCATCGATAAAATAAGATTGTGCTGACTGTATGTTGCATCTGTAGTGGAGGCATGGCAGCCGCTGGTTGCGCAAGAAGGGGTTAGTATTTTTTCTTGGATAATAGTCCAACTATCTTTATTGCCGGCATTGTCCGAACCTGTATTTTTTTTACAGGATGGAATAAAAAAGGTTAAACTTAGCATTGCCCCAATACCAACAGATAGGATCAAATATTTCATGACCAGATTTTGAACTAAAGATATATTTAATTCAGAATATAAAATGTTGTAATCAAAATGCTAAACATCTGGTATGATGAGGCAACATTGTGTTTAAGGTTATTTTAAGGAAGCATTTTTTCTTTCACATCCATTTCCTGGTCCTTTATAAAAATTAGTAAGAATATTTTTATAATTTTAGAATAGATTTTTGAAAAGATCTTTAATGGTTATTGAAGATGAAAGCACAGGAAGGCAGTTTTTAATTTTGTATAATAAACCTAATTAACAACTATGGAGTTCGAAAAGATTCACAATAAAGGAAAGGCACAATTATTTAAGAACCGGTACCTGGAGATGCTTACAAAAACGCATCCTTTGGTCATCTGGGGAATTTATTTACCGGTCATTATTTTTTTTATCTATCATAGCAGTCGGATTGGCTTTTCACCCGGTAGAATCACCCTCTTTTTTATTGCCGGTTTATTATTTTGGTCATTTTTCGAATATATAGCCCATCGTTTTTTATTTCACTGGATCAGTGAAAATCCCGGAATAAAAAAAATGGCCTATGTGCTGCATGGTAATCATCATCATTTTCCAAGAGACCGGCAACGTCTTTTTATGCCTCCGGTACCAAGCATCATGCTGTCTTCTATCGTTTTTTTGCTGATGTATCTGGTTATGAACAACCATGTTTTTATGTTCTTTCCGGGGTTTGCCCTAGGTTATTTATTGTATGGCAGCATGCATTATGCCATACATGCCTGGCATCCTCCATTTAAATGGATGAAACCGCTCTGGCGAAATCATCATCTGCATCATTATAAAAAGAAACACCTGGGTTTTGGTGTTAGCTCAACTATTTGGGATCATGTGTTTGGAACGATGTTTGATTTGAAAAATGAAAAAGAGGAAAAAGAAAAAGTGGATGAATTAATGTTTGAGAAAAAGAGAAAATCAAAATCCATTTAATCTGCACTAAAATTTGTATCGGTAGGTTCTGTGCACTTTATCTTTTGTTGCACCAGATGCTTCATGTATGGCCATCATTTTATCATTGAAATCACCTACCCATGCCAGTTCCACACCTTTGACGGTATTCCTGGGAAGCACTTCTTCCTTCAGGCATTGTACCAGCGCCGATTCTATTCCCTTATTCTGATATTTTTTCTTACAACCCATAATGATGATGCGTAGCCGGTCGATGGTTGTTGTTTTCAGATACCAGAAAAACTTGATTTTAGACCACCAATTCATTTTTCCATTAAGATGTTTTAATATTTGGTTTATATCCGGAAGGCATACGACAAAAGCAATGGGTTCTTCGTGATGATAGGCAAACCAAACAATCTTCGGATCTACAATTATTTTCATCTGCCGGAAAGATTCTCGGATGGTATCTTTTTCCATGGGAGTAAATTCATCAAAACTACTCCAGGCATCATTGTAAGTCTCCATAAAATCATCTGCAAATGATTCGAAATCTTTTTTTACAAAATGTTTGAAATTGTATTCTGGTTTGTTTCGTACCCAATTGGCAATTTTTGTAAAACGTTCTGTAAATGGAATATTAAGGTCTAAAAAATTTGTAAGCTGGTCGTAGTTCTTCACAAAACCATAGTCTTCAAAAAAAGCCTGATAGTAAGGTGGGTTGTAATTCATACCCATGCTGGGTGGTTTGAATCCTTCAATCAGCAGTCCCCAGTATTTATCATTCTCTCCAAAATTTATCGGGCCTTCCATAGCCTGCATTCCTTGCTTACTTAACCAATCTTTTGCAGTATCAAACAAACAGGTTGCCGCTTTTTTGTCCTGGATGCAATCAAAAAAACCACAACCACCGGTTGCAATATCAGCCAGGTATGCTTTTTTGGAATTATAAAATGCGGCAATCCTGCCAATAGTATTTCCAGTTGCATCTTCAAGTATCCATCGCTTGCAATCGCCGTGATTGAAATTGGAATTCAATGCCGGGTTAAAAATGGCTTCAATATCTTCATCCAACGGGCAAATCCAATTCGAATCATTTTTATATAACTCCTTGGGGAAGTCAATGAATTTCGACGCTGTTATTTTATCATTCACTTCAATCAATTGCATAAATCATTCTTTTGGGTTACCATTTTTCCTCGCTATTGTCTGTGCTTTTGGGTTTATACTTTTTTCTCGACTCTATTTTTTCTAATTGCCGTTCAATTATTAATTCAGCAATTAGTGAACCGGCATTAGTTGACGATTCCTGCAACATATATTTTAATCGTTGTTCGTTGATATCAACCCGGTATAATAGTTGAACCAATTCCTGAAAATTATTGTTTATTAGATCATTGATTCTTTGTGCTAAAACTAATTTTAATTCTTCTAAAGAAATATTTTCTCCAATACCTAATGAAAAATCATGACTAAGAGATTCGGCCAATTCATGTTGTTCATTCATCAAAATGTAGATTTTTGTTTACCCCCAAACCAAATAATGCAAAATCATATTTTACCGGGTCGGTCAGGTCAAAAGTACGGAGGGAATCTGTCAGTTCCAATGCCGATTGCCAGTCTGTTTGTTTGCGTTGAAGTAATCCGAGATGTTTTGCAACCCGTACAGCATGCACATCCAGTGGGCATATAAGTTGCGAAGGATTAATTTTTTTCCAGATTCCAAAATCGACAGCTTTTTTATCACACCTGACCATCCAGCGCAAATACATGTTCAGCCTTTTGCAAGCTGATTTTTGTTGTGGAGATGAAATGTGTTTTTCCGTTCTTTTTAAATGTTCGAAAGAAAAAAAATATTTTCTGAATCCGATCAAACCCTGTTCTATCGTTTCATCTTCGGGCTTTATCCATTTCGAGAATGCTGTTTCAAGCGAATGATTTGTTTGATAATGCTGATGAAAAAATTCGATGAAATATAGAAGGTCATCGGTATTGAATGTACGATGTTTAAAGTGTAGCAGGTTCTTCAAATCATTGGCCGTGTGATTTTTTATAAAATCAGATGGTGCCATATCCATCAGCTGCATTAACTCTTTCGATTTGTTGATGATGGTGGTTCGGTTTCCCCAGGAAAAAATGGCTGCAAAGAAACCGGCAATTTCGATATCCTGTTTTTTAGAAAATAAATGCGGGATAGAAATCGGATCGTTATGAATGAAAGAAGGCTGATTATAAAAATCAACCTTCTCATTTAAAAATATGTTTAATTTTTTATCAGGTTTCATCTTTTAGCCAATTGCTTTACCTAAATCGTCGATCAAATCAGCCGCATCTTCAATACCTACACTTAAACGTATCAGTGAATCGGATAAGCCGTTTTTAATTCTTTCATCTCTTGGGATAGATGCATGGGTCATGGATGCCGGGTGATTTATCAATGATTCAACACCACCCAGGCTCTCGGCCAATGAAAATAAATGTGTGGAAGAAAGAACTTTGTTTGCCGCTTCAATGCTTTCATCCTTTAATGTAAAACTGAGCATGCCACCAAAATCATGCATTTGTTTTTTAGCTACGGCATATCCCGGATGATCTTCAAATCCGCACCAGTATACTTTTAAAACTTTGGGATGTTGGCGTAAGTAATGAGCAATCTTGGCCCCATTTTCACAATGCCTTTGCATACGAACATGGAGCGTTTTAATTCCTCGCAGCACAAGGAAACAATCCATCGGACCGGGTACTGCACCACAACTTTTTTGAATAAAATATAATTTCTCCCTGAGCTCTTTGTCATTCATCACCAACGCTCCCTGAATTACATCACTATGACCTGAAAGATATTTGGTAGAAGAATGCATCACTATATCGGCACCCAAATCCAACGGATTTTGTAAATAAGGAGAGGCAAAAGTATTATCAACACACAAAAGTGCATTGGCTGATTTAGCAATGATGGCAATAGCTTCAATATCGCTGATATTCATCAAGGGATTTGTTGGTGTCTCCAACCAGATCAATTTTGTATTTGCAGTAATGACTGATTTTATATTTTCTGCATCTGTCGTATCTACATAAATAAATTTAATGCCATAGCGTTCCCAGACTTTCGAAAATAAACGGTAGCTGCCTCCATACATGTCGTTGGCTGCAATTACTTCATCACCGGGATTTAATAATTTAATAACCGAATCGGTTGCGGCTACGCCACTGCTGAATGCCAGTCCGTACTTTCCGTTTTCAATAATAGCCAACGCATCTTCCAATGCTTTACGGGTAGGATTTTGGCTACGGGCATATTCATAACCCTTATGCTGCCCTGGTGCTGTTTGCACGTAGGTGGATGTTTGATAAATAGGTGTCATGATGGCACCGGTACTTGGATCGGGTTCTGCCCCGGCATGAATGAACTTGGTTGCTGTTTTCATACCCCTTTCCCCTGAAGGGGTATTAATATTTTTTAAACTCATAAAAATTTTTACAAAAGTAACGTGATTTTTTTTAAGCCCCTTTAGGGGTTTGGGGTAAACATATGTCCGGCGCATAAATAACGCCAGTCGTAGTTTTCAGCTTCATATGCCGAACTGGCTTTTATTGGTTTATTCAACACATTTGGTTTCAATATCCTTTCATGGACCAGTTTTTCTTTGTTGGTCATGATCAGATCTTTTAATACAGGATCCTGCATCCATTTTTTTTGCGGAGGCTCGAATCCGATTTTCTTTGTTTGCCAAACTATTTCGTCGGGCAATTCATTTTTCATCGTTTGTCTTAATAACCATTTGGTTCGGCCTTCCCGTATTTTAAATTTAGATGGAAGTGAAAAAGCAAACTGTACCAATTCATGGTTTAAAAAAGGGAGCCTTACTTCTCTTCCATGTGCCATGCTGTTTCGGTCGGCATATCTCAACAATTCTTCCAAACCATGCGTACAGGTATTGAAATAAAGAATGTCGTTTAATTTTAAAATGGCCGGGCTGGTATAATAAGCTTCTTTACTGTTTAGACGTACATATTCTTTATTCAAATCGGGATGCCTGATGGTATTTAATAAAAATTGGTTTTCTAAAAACATGACGGCAAATTCGGGTAAAAGAGATGCCAATATATTTTTAAATCCAAACTTTTCTGTAACTCCCAAAGATCGGGCTGTTTTTATTTCGTTACTGCCAATCAGTTCTCTATTTCTAAAAAGTTCCTGCCAATACCATTTATAGTATTTGTGATATCCGCCGAGTATTTCATCTGCACCTTGTCCGTCCAATATTACTTTTACATTTTGCTGTGCTGCTTTTTGGTAAACCTGGTATTGAGCAAATACACTGGCAGATCCAACAGGTTCTTCCTGGTGATACATCAGTTTTTCAAATCCCGAAATCAATTCTGTAGCAGATGCTGTAGTCGTGTATTGTTCTAATTTATATTTGTCAGCAATTATTTTTGATTGTACCGATTCATCATTCTCAAAACCGGGAAAAATACAACTGAATGCCTTATGCGAATTGGAAGAAGAATTGATAAGTTGGCTGAAAGCAATGATGGAAGAACTGTCCAACCCACCACTAAGACTGGTGCCAACCGGTACGTCAGACCGGTATCTTAATGTAACAGATTTTTTAAAAAGTTCCTGAAATTGCTCAATGGCGTCTTCGTCAGAAATTGTAAGGTTTTCATTATTTATATCCAGATTCCAATATTTTTCAATGGTCAGTTTGTTTGTTGTGGGCACATATATCAGTGTACATGCAGGAGGCAGTTTTTCAATTCCTTCATAAAACGTTTCTTCGGGCTGATTGGGATTATCAACATATCCAATAGTGATATAGTTGAACAACATTTGAAGATTTGTATTTTTAACAACACCTGCGGCCCACAATGCTTTCATTTCCGAAGCGAATAAAAATTCTTTTTCGTCGCAGAAATAATAAAAAGGTTTTTCACCAAAACGGTCACGGGCACAAAATAAATTTTGTTCCTGTTCGTCCCATATAGCAAAAGCAAACATGCCATCGAAATGATGTACGCAATCTTTGCCATACTCAGCATAAGCAGCTAAAATTACTTCGCTGTCTGATTGACTTGTGAAATGATAATTCTTTTTCTGCAGTTCCTCTTTCAGTTCAGGATAATTGTAGATTTCTCCATTGTACACCATGCTAAACCTTTTTAAATAATGCATGGGTTGATTTCCAGCTTCACTTAAATCAATGATTGAAAGACGACGATGGCCTAATGAAATATTTCCGTCAGGATTAATCCAAATGGCTTCCGCATCCGGTCCCCTGTGTTCTAAGGCATCGGTCATGTTTTGAATTCTTCTTTTCAAGGAAGAATGTTCTTCATTGAAATGATGCTTTAAATTTAATATGCCGGCTATTCCACACATGATAAGCTAATCCTGTCGTTTATTTTGAAGGTATAAAAAACCCCGTTAGGAACGGGATTTTTTCATTCGTTTATTTGTAATGAATCGGCAACCGGGCTATGGTATGATCCCAGCTCATCAACAGGTTCATCCCTTTATCTTTCGATTCAAACCGCATGGTGAAGTATTCTTCCTTATAATTTGTATTCATAATTGGGATTACAAACCGAAAAAGGTCCAAACTTTGATCCATCCTTAATCCCCAACTATCAATATTTTTGTTAAATACTATTGTCCAGCTTTTTTCTTTTGGAATACAATACAATATATATCTGCCCGCAGGAATTTTTATTCCTTCAATATACAAGTCTCTGAAAAAATCTATTTCTGTCGATTCGTTTGCACCCAATCTCCAGGGGCTGTCATATTTTAATAATTCACCAAAAACTTTACGACCCTGAACTCTTGGTCGGCTATAAATTACCCGGGCAATGGGTGGTTCAGAAATATGTTTGGTCATTTTTTGAACCGGATAATCCTCCGGAAAATAAATGATGTCCATGGGGGATAGATCCAGGCTGGGATTTGGATTGATGATGTTTTCTGTTCGGTTAATAGTTAGGCTGTCTTTTATATCTGATTCTGCAACCGGGGTTTTTACTGACTCATTGCAGGACAATAAAAATAAAATGAAAAAAAATAATACCCCTGATTTTCGCATGTTTAAAAGTTTATCGGTAAGGAAGAACTCAGATTATCCCAACTAACTACCAGGAGCATTCCTGTTTTTGTTTTGTCGAAATAAATCGAAAGATTTTCTACAATTTCGGCATTTTTTTGAACAGCGGCATCAAATCTCAGAATATCTTTTGAAGATTGATATTTAAACGAACCCCAACTATCCATATCCGTATTTAAAATAAAGGTCCATTTATCGGGGTTTACAATGGCATATAATGTATAACGGCCTTTATTAATTTTTTTATCTACAATTTTTACGTCGGTAAAAAATTCAATCTCGGTTGCTTCATTTGCTCCCAGGCGCCAAACGGTATTGTATGGTACCATTTCACCAAAAATTTTCCGTCCGGCATTTTGTGGTCTGCTGTAAATTATTCTTGCTATTAAGGGCTCGGTGATTTTATCCTGAATTTTTAAAACCGGGTAATTGGATGGATAAAAAGACATGTCCATCGGTGATTTATCCAGTACCGGAATTTTATTATTCGTTTGTGCAGAAACTGAAACTGTAAAGAGAATAGTTGATAGGATTGCGAAAATGTTTTTCATTATCTGTCGGATGTTTATATGGTTAACAAAAATAA
>JAYWCV010000175.1:0-5143 GCA_043780275.1 Chitinophagaceae bacterium | reverse complement strand
ATGATGATAGCTATCAAAATCGGAAGCAAATATTCCTTTTTTATAAAAAAGAGAATCAGTGCAAAAGGAACCCACATTATTCCATCACCGGTATATGTATAATATTTGAAAAACGTATCCAGCATATCAGAACGATAGCTGTTAATAAGTACAAAGGAATTTATTTTACCCTGTATAATTAAAAAAACGGCAATAACTACCGCCATTATTAAAATGACCAATATGGCCAACTGATAATTCTTGTGCTCTGTATTGTTTTCTTTATTCATGTATAAGGCAAAAATAACAGACTATGACAAAGGACAGAATAATTTTTTCTAAATAAAATAATGAAATTGTATATCTGATCGGCTGAAACTTGCAGAGTACTTATCTTCGTAATTCTTCATCCATTTTAATGAGCAAAGAAAAAACAGGAATAGCTGACGAAAATAGTATGGAAACCATTGATGTTTTTGGTGCCCGTGTGCATAACCTGAAAAACATTGATATTTCTATTCCCAAAAACAAATTGGTTGTCATTACAGGCATTAGCGGCAGTGGTAAATCATCTCTGGCCTTTGATACAATCTATGCCGAAGGTCAGCGAAGATATATGGAAACCTTTGGTGCTTATGCCCGTCAGTTTATGGGAAATATGGAAAGGCCTGATGTGGATAAAATCAGCGGCCTTTCGCCGGTCATTTCTATAGAGCAGAAAACCACCAATAAAAATCCGCGATCTACAGTTGGTACAGTAACCGAAGTGTATGATTTTTTGCGTTTGTTGTTTGCACGTATCGGGGAAGCATACTCCTACAATACTGGGAAGAAAATGGTGAAGTGGAGTGAGGAAGAAATTGTGGCAAACATTTTTGAACGATTTAAAAATGATAAAATAATTTTGCTTGCACCCCTTGTCCGGGGAAGAAAGGGGCATTACCGCGAACTTTTTGAAGATATCCGCAAAAAAGGTTTTTTAAAAGTGCGTATTGATGGAGAGGTGAAAGACCTGGTTCCTAAAATGCAGGTTGACCGGTATACAATTCACGATATTGAAGTAGTGATTGATCGCCTGAAAGTGACCGATGAATTTAGGGTACGGTTAAGCGAAAGTGTACAACAAACTTTAAAGATCGGAAACGAGTTGATGTTTATTTTACTGAATGAGTCTGATGAAGCAATTCAATACAGTAAACAACTGATGTGCGAAAAAACAAGTATCAGTTACGAAGAGCCCTCACCCAATAGTTTTTCATTCAACTCGCCATATGGTGCATGCCCTGTTTGTAAAGGATTGGGAAGAGTTCATCGGGTAGATTTGAAAACCATTATGCCAGACTTGTCATTGAGTATCAAAGATGGTGGGATTATACCATTAGGCGAAGAAAGGGATGCATATGTTTTTCGCCAGGTTCAGGAATTGGCCAAATACAAAAAAATAAACCTGGAAAAACCATTAAAAGATCTTTCCGAAGAAACCATTAACCTGCTTTTGTATGGAAATGAAAAAGGAGAACTTGCAGCAAGTGATGAGTATGAGTCTGATGGGAAAATGTATACGGATAAGTATGAAGGGATTGTAACACAATTAAACAGATGGTATTCGGGCAGTACAAGTGATGCGGTACAAAGATGGGTGGAAGGATTTATGGAACAGGCTATTTGCACCGAATGTGACGGTGCAAGGTTAAGAAAAGAAAGCCGTTGGTTTAAAATAGATAAAAAAAATATCAGTGAACTGAGTCAACTGGATTTGCATAAATTATTTGCTTGGTTCGAAAAAATTGAAAACCGGTTATCCGAAAAACAAAAAATCATTGCAAAAGATATTCTGAAAGAGATCCGTGACCGGATTCAATTTTTGTTGGATGTAGGTTTGAATTATCTCAGTTTGAACAGACCTTCCAGATCATTGAGTGGTGGCGAATCGCAGCGTATTAGGTTGGCTACACAAATTGGTTCGCAGTTACAAGGGATCACTTACATATTGGATGAACCCTCTATTGGTTTGCATCAGCGGGATAATCAGCAATTAATAAAAGCATTACAGAATTTACGGAATATTGGTAACAGTGTGCTGGTAGTAGAACATGACAAGGATATTATGCTGGCCGCTGATCATATCATCGACATCGGACCAAGAGCAGGATTACACGGAGGTAAAATTGTAGCGCAGGGAAATCCCGAGTTGATGTTGAAAATGAATACGCTGACTGCTTCTTATCTGAATGGATATCATAAAATAAAAGTTCCGGAAGAAAGGAGAGAAGGGAATGGTGATTTTTTAGAATTGATTGGTGCCACTGGTAATAATTTAAAAAACCTGGATGTAAAATTTCCATTAGGAAAATTTATTGTAGTTACTGGTGTTAGTGGTAGTGGCAAATCAACATTGATCAATGAAACCATTTACCCTGTATTGAGCAATCATTGTTTTAAATCGAGAAAAACCTCGCTGGCTTATAAAAAAATTAACGGGATCGATTTTATAGATAAAGTTATTGAAATTGATCAGAGTCCCATCGGACGAACACCACGAAGCAATCCGGCAACGTATTGCGGATTCTTTACTGAGATCCGGCAATTATTTTCTTCCATTCCCGAAGCAAAGGTAAGAGGATATAAACCCGGTCGGTTTTCGTTTAATGTTAAAAGTGGACGATGCGATGTGTGCGAAGGTGCAGGTATGCGTACCATTGAAATGAATTTCCTGCCTGATGTTTATGTGCATTGCGAAAAATGCCAGGGAAAAAGATATAACCGGGAAACATTGGAAATAAGATACAAAGGAAAAAGTATCAGCGATGTATTGAATATGACAGTGGAAGAAGCCGTAGAGTTTTTTAAGGCGGTTCCTTATTTATACCGGAAAATAAAAGTGCTGGATGAAGTGGGCCTCGGCTATATCAGTTTAGGGCAATCGGCTGTAACATTGAGTGGTGGCGAAGCTCAACGTGTGAAACTAGCTACCGAACTAGCAAAAAGAGATACCGGAAAAACTTTTTATATACTGGATGAACCAACTACCGGATTGCACTTTCAGGATATTCAGCATTTGCTGGATATGCTCAATAAATTGGTTGATCGAGGAAATACCGTATTAGTGATTGAACATAATATGGATGTTATAAAAATGGCCGACCATATCATTGATATCGGACCTGAAGCTGGTGATGCCGGAGGTGAAATTGTATTTGAAGGAACGCCGGAAAAAATGATTGGAATCAGGAAAAGTTTTACTGCTCAATTTCTGAAAGAAGAATTATAAACCGTTTTAACAGGGAGTGATTGTGAAAATCTTTTACAGATCTTATCCGGAAAAATCCAGATATTTTCATGTTGAATAGTGTTTGAAACAATTTCCCATTAAACGGTATTCGTTTCCAATAAAGTGGCAGTTTAAGGGGTTAATTACAAGAGAACGGATTTGGCTTTTGCCGGGTTTTCGATTGTAATTATACTGCTGCCACTTATTGGAATTATTTTTATCAGTTAGTGTATATTTATTTTATTTTAACACTTCCTCTTTCAATACTTTCATCATTTTTAAAAACATCATACATATAAATTCCCTTTCTCAGCTGGTCTATCTTTTTAACCGGTTTTGTTTTTAAATAAAAATTATCAATCAGTTTTCCTTCCAGGTCAAACATGTAAAATTGTAAACCCTGATTTTTTTCATTTAATAAACTCACACATAAAGTGCCGTTAGTTGTTGGGTCGGTATATATTTTTATATACGCTTCTTTTTTTATTGTTGAACCTGAAATGAAACTGCTATTCAATGTTAAAATAAAAATAAAAGCTGTTGCGGTTCTCCATGATTTAAGTAAAATGGTTTTCATAGTTTCAGGATTAGTTGATTAATAAAATTTGGGGCATTTTAACTCAACGCCTTTGCTTTGCGTATTTATTCTCCAGCCAATTCGGAGCATACTTGTAAAATAAGCATCATTATCTTTTGGGTCACCTCTTTGTTCATCATAAGAAGGCCTGGAAACCTGTGGGTTTACAATATTTTGTTTAAAATATAATTGCCTGGCTAATTGAGAATTGCTTGTGCTTAAATGGGTATCAAATAAAAGTGGATCGATATAATTGGTACTTACATCATCAATATAATCGGTAAAAGTTTTGCGGTATATCGTTTCAAAACCCATATAAAGG
Organism: Chitinophagaceae bacterium; assembly: GCA_043780275.1. Taxonomy (GTDB): domain Bacteria; phylum Bacteroidota; class Bacteroidia; order Chitinophagales; family Chitinophagaceae; genus MGR-bin208. The sequence continues at coordinate 994 of JAYWCV010000175.1, read as the reverse complement.
TTATTAGTCAAAAAATATTTTATGCCGAAACCCATGGGGATTTCAAGTTGTCTTAACTTATACATTTTTCTATCAGGATATTCTGTCATGCCCTGACCTTCCAACTGCAAAGGTTGTAATTTAACCCAGGAAGTTTTGCCGGTATTAGGATCCGTATATTTACCTTCCGGATTAAATTTGAAGGTACCCACTCCAAAAATTCCATAAGGCCTTATTTTCCCTTGTAAATCGGTATTGCTTTCAATTAAAACTGTTGGATAAAATTCTATGGCAAACAATGCTTCGGATAATTTGGTGCGAAAATTTAAATTACGCTGTTTGCGGAAAATTTCGTCACCGCCTTTATCTGCTATTGCGGCATCATCCGCCTGTAATAACAGATGATTGTATTCAAACCGGAGTCCGATTAATTCGGTAGCAATGAAACTAACAAAAAACCCTTTGGCTAATTTGGTATTGGGTATGTTAATGTCTTTGATAAAGGTTTTCCCTTTTCCGGCATTTCCGCCAATATCGCCCAAAAAGAAGGAGGAGCCCATATTAGCGCCTATTTCATATCTGCCATTCTTTGAACTAATGGATTGGGACGATGCAGAAAAGGAGAGGAATAATATAATAACGACTGGGTATAGCCGAATTACGGATAGGGTTGTTTTCATAGGTCTTGTTTTCTGTTAGGATATCGGAGTTCTCTGCTAAACTAATACAGAAATTAAAGAAATCAAATAAAAAACCAAACAATTTTATTGTGTAAAAGCAGATATATTTTTTTACTAAGAAGTTCTACTTAGTACATTTACTTTCTCAACATTTCAATATGTTGGATACCATCTTCCAGGTAAATATCACTGCATTGGATAAAGCCTAAACCTTCGTAGAATTTCTGCAAATAGAGTTGTGCACCAATTTTTATTGGCTGTACTGTAAATAAAAAATAGGCAGATTCAATGGATTTCTCCATCAATATTTTCCCAAAACCTTTTTGTCTGTAACG
>JAYWCV010000174.1:0-18069 GCA_043780275.1 Chitinophagaceae bacterium | reverse complement strand
ATTTTAATAAATTTTTTCCTTAGGATAAGACATTTTGTATTTGCCTGTTCAACAGTTAAATTTTAATCTATTAGAATATTATAGTAGGTTACATTAACTAAAATTAGTAGCAATGAAAATTTTAATCCCTTCCAAAGTAGCCGAAATCATGTTCGGTTTAATCATTGGCATGTTTGGCGTTTTTCATTTCATCAACGTCGATTCCATGTTAGGAGCAATTCCGGCATTTATGCCGGGCTCTAAAGATATATGGGTTTATGTATCAGGTGCCTTTTTATTACTGGTTGCCATTTCTATCATTACCGGTAAACAAAAAATGTTTGCATCCTACTTATTAGCCGTTATGCTTTTGGTTATTGCATTATCGGTTCATCTAAAAAGCTTGATGGATGGCAGTGAACAGGCCATGGGGCAAATACTAAAAGATGTTGCTATGGCCATGGGTGCTATTCTTATTGCAAACCGATCAGACAAATAGTTACTTGACTAGTCTTAAAAAACCCCGACGATTTGCCGGGGTTTTTTAATTTTTCAAACAAACAAATCGGTATATAAATGGCCACCCGGTACAACCGAATATTTACCTAAATCTGTAATTCCTTCTTCGGCCAACACATCTTCATCAATAAATAAATTTCCGGTACAGGAAGTAGAAGGTCTTTTTAAAATATAAAATGCGGTATCCGATAAGATATCTGTTGTGCGGCTCATATTAATCAATGCCTGTCCACCCAATAAATTTTTAACGGCTGCTGTAGCAATGGTAGTTCGTGGCCATAAAGAGTTTGCAGCTATATTGTATTTTTTCAATTCAGCGGCCCATCCAATCGTCATCATACTCATATTAAATTTTGTCAACGTATACGCTAAATGATTTTCAAACCATTTGGGTTGAATATTCAACGGTGGAGACAAAGTCAATATATGTGGATTAGCCGATTTTTTTAAAAAAGGAATACAGGCTTTTGTAACAAAAAATGTTCCCCGCACATTTACGTCATGCATCAAATCCCATCTCTTTGATTCTGTTTGTTCAGTAGCCGTTATAGAAATAGCCGAAGCATTATTGATGAGTATATCAATTCCTCCAAATGTTTCAACGGCTTTATCAACAACTGCTTGTATCTGATCTTCGAATCGTATATCACATTGCATAGCCAAGGCTTTTCCGCCAGCAGCTTCAATTTCTTCAGCTGCCGAAAATATGGTTCCCCCTAACCGTGGGTCTTCTTCAACCGACTTGGCTGCTATAACTATATTAGCTCCTTCTGATGCAAGCTTTAGTCCAATGGCCTTACCAATTCCTCTGCTTGCCCCGGTAATCAACACTGTTTTATCTTTAAATACCATCTTGTACGTTTTATGTTATATAATAGCTTTTTAATATTCCGTCTTTTTTCTACTTGGTAAATTTACGAAGTGAACAGTAAATACAACAACCTAAAAAAAGAGAGTAACTGCTCTATAATGCTAATGCTTATGCATGTACATTTGTATTGAAGCTGATCGATACAAATCCAATCCAATATCTTACGTAAAAATCTGTCCAACTGAAAAAACCAAAAAAAAATTGTATCCGTTAGTTTCAAGCCGAAGCCCGTTTCGATCTAATCCCTGTGAAAACTAAACCTTGAAGAAACCAAATTATTCGATATCCTAACAAAAAAACTAATTTGGTTAAGCTACTCCTAAAGTATTTAAACCCCGCATAAAACGGGGTTTTTTGTTTTTTAATATTCGGGTAATACCGGCTTTGTTTCAACAATGGCTTCTATACGTTGCATGATTTCTTCATTCAGTAATTGCACGGTATCCAATGATTTTAAATTTTCAATTAACTGCTCTTTTTGGGTGGCTCCTAAAATCACGGAAGTTACATTCGGGTTTCTGATACAAAAGGCTATAGCCAGGTTTGATAGTTTGATACCTAATTCATCTGCCAGTGCCGATAGTTTTTTTACTTTACTAATTTTATTATCTACCATCCACTGATTTTTTAACCATTCTAATCCGGCAATACCAAATCTGCTTTCTTCCGGAATACCGTCCTTGTACTTTCCGGTTAAAAATCCAGAAGCAAGGGGGCTCCAGATGGTTGTACCCATTCCAACTGTATTAAATATCCCCAGGTATTCATTTTCCATTTTATTTCTTTCAAACAAATTGTATTGAGGTTGTTCTACAACCGGACCAATTAACCCAAGTTGGCTTGCAACCCGGTGAGCTTCCATAATTTCCACACCACTCCATTCACTTGTTCCCCAGTATAATATTTTTCCCTGCTGAATCAATATATTCATCGTCCTTACTACTTCTTCAATGGGTGTTTTCTTATCGGGCCGGTGGCAATAATATAAATCAAGATATTCTACTTGTAATCTTATTAATGCTTCATGACAGGCTTCTGTTAAATGTTTCCTGCTTAAACCGGTCTGGTTGGGTTTGTTTGCTTTTCCCCGCCATCCAAAAAAAGCCTTGCTGCTGATAACTATGGAAGTACGGTCCCAGTTTTTTTGCTTCAATGCCTTTCCCATGAGTATTTCACTTTCGCCCAATGCATACACTTCGGCATTATCGAAAAAATTAATCCCATAATCGTAAGCAATGCCCATTAATTCATCGGCCCTTTTAAGATCTATCTGTTTGTGAAAACTGATCCAGCTTCCAAATGAAAGAGTACTTAATTGAAGGCCGGTTTTACCCATATACCTGTATTCCATAAAATTTGTTTGTTATTTGTTGAAGGTAGAATAATCACGATGATAAATCAAAACACTTAATAAAGTGTTGAATATTTTAATCAAAAAGTAAAAAATAAATTGACTTTAATCCGGAAGAGATTCGCTGGGTACTATAACGGTACCGGTTGGCAGATTAATTTTATACCAACTAAGATCCTGTCCGGCTTCCAATCCCTTTTCGCCATATATGCGTTTATCCTTTGTATGAATCCAGACAGGTTTATCGGTATAAAATTTTTGCAAATTTTGATTCCACCATAATTCAGGGCTTCTTAAGGTATCTCCCTTTACACTATAAACAACTACACTATCGCGTAAAAAAACCATATTGAGATTATCAAAATATTTTCCATACCGTGCATTCAACCGGTTTTCAATTTGAATGCTATCGTTGTAAAAATCTATATGTATAGATTTTGGAAATTCATAATAAGCCGTATCCTCCTGGTAACGCAACATCAACGGAGCAGTCATTCTGGCTTTTACAATTCCACCCTGACTTATAAGTGTATTGATATTTACTGCCTCTTCAACCATCGAAACTTTTTCAAACATTTCTTTTAAAACCTTCTCATCATTTTCGCATCCCAAAGCAAAACAGCAGCTCATAAATAAAGCTGCTGAAATGAATGTGTTTTTAATATGCGGGTAAAAATTAGTCATATCTTTTTTTGCCAAACCAAATATCACTCAGATTGAATCCTGCAGAAATCCGAAAATTATTATCCTTCAGTAAATTTTCATTGTTCCCTCTATTTATATATTCAAATGCAAGATTTAGCCTGGTATACTGACCAGGGCTTAAACGATTATAATTCGCTATCGGCAATTCAAGTCCGAAAGTTACCCCATACTGAGAAAGTGATTTTTTTACATTGATATAATCGGGCCCAAAGAAAAATCCTGCACGATAAGCAACATTACTCCAAAAATTTCTGGTAGGCACCGGTCTTAACTGACCGCCAAATTTCAGTTGCCAGCTATTTTGAACAAAATCAGTTTGGTTGTAATACCTGTAGTTTGCCCATTGGGTTTGTATAAAATCAACGCCAAACAAAATTCCTGGAGAATTTTTATCAAACAAACGCTCATATACAAAGCCCACACCAAAATTGGAAGGCATGATGATGTTGCCCAGAATATTTTTCTGATAAGAAACACTGTCTAATGTAAAGTCACCCGCTGTAGCATTTCTTACAAATGTTTCCCTGAGCAAGTCGGAGCTTGCATTTAGTTTTTGTTCCAGCGTTCCATAAGCTCCTAACCGGATGGTAGAAATTTTATTAATATCTATTTTATATTGTGCACCAAAGTTTAGGTGTAAATTTCCATAAGATGTTTTGGTAGTATAATTAGCGTTATGGTAAGCAACTGTATCATTCAATAATGCCCTTTTACTGGTATAATTTTTATTGCCAAACAAGTAACCAACATTAAAACCAACACTGAGATTTTTAAATGCAAATCCTGCTCCTGTAGTTGCCAGGTATGATCCGCCATCACCCTTAAATTCGGTCAATGCGCTATCAATAGGTTTGTTTGTTAATGGATCAAATAGTTTTTCTCTTTTGGTAATATGATAACCAATTCTTGAAACGGGCCGAAGACCAAAACTCATTCCTATATTATTTTTTATAGGAATACCCATTTGCATGTATGAAAAAATAGCGTTGGAAGAAGTAAATTTTTCAGGACCCGTTGTAGATTTTAATGTACGGTTATCGAAATTGGTTCCGATATCTAAAACCACCCGACCAGATATGGATTTTAAAGTCTTCTCTTCCAAAAAAGTTTTGAACTGAGAATAAGATGCGGGGTTATTCCAATTCACTGAAACCATATCAATAAATCCTGCTGAAATTCCACCCATTCCCCTTGTTGCAATATTGCTATTTGGCATCATATCGCCTATTCCATATCTCGAATAAGGGGAATTATCTTGTGCTTTTGCAGCTTGAACAAGTATAAGGAAAAGGGCAGATATAGTCCAACTTTTTAAAGCTAACTCATTGATTTTCTTACTAATTATTAACTTCACTGATCGCATATAAACCTTTAAATATTAATTCGGAGTCTGCAAATATCAAACATTTAAGGTGGGCAGCAAAATACACTAAATCGCCCCCGGTTAAAAGCACGTTAAAATTGTTATACTTTTCGGTATATGCAGCAATGATTCCATCAATTTCTTTAGCCATTCCCAACACTACGCCAGACTGGATATTGGTCTCTGTATCATACCCAATTAAGGGGACATTCCAGGCAGCTTTTACCAAAGGAAGTTTGGCAGTAAAATGACTTAACGATTTTAATCTCATCTCTAAACCCGGAGAAATAGAACCACCCAGGAATTCATGCCGGGTATTGATAAAATTATACGTGATGCATGACCCCAACCCAATAACAAGATTATTTTTCCGGGGATAAAAATGAACAGCTGCAGCAGCAAGGGCAAGCCGGTCCGCACCAATGGTTTCCGGTTTTCCAACAGCACAGGAAAACGCCAGCCTGGTTAAATGACTGAGTTTATGAAATTTTGAATTGCTGGCTAATAAGGGTTCTATTTCGCCATTGTGTTCAATCACAGAAGATAATATCGATTTCTGTGGTTGGTATTGATCGATCAATGATTGGATGGTTTCTACCGAATCATTAACCAATACAATTTCCTTTACTAAATTTTCATTATTAAAAACTGCCGCTTTTAAACGGGTGTTTCCAAAATCGAAACAGAGTGTTGTCATTAAATCATTTTCGTGTTAAAAAAGAACTGCAATGTACAATGAGTCTTAAACATCAAAATATAAACCCCCTAATATCTATAAAATATACAAGCTGTCCCTATTCAAAAAAGACAAAATACAATCCATTTCTTAACTTCGGCTTCTTCAACCTACTTATATGATTAAGCTTTCCGTTTGCATTATCAGCTTTAATGAAGAAAAAAATATTGCCCGATGTATTGACTCTGTTAAAAATATTGCAGACGAAATAGTTGTGGTCGATTCTTTTTCAACAGATAATACGGAAGCTATCTGTAAAGCATATTCGGTAAAATTTATTCAACAAAAATTTCTGGGTTACGGCAAACAAAAAAATCATGCGCTGGACCATTGCTCAAACAATTTTGTTTTATCGCTGGATGCGGACGAAGCCCTTAGTCCTGAACTGGACAAAGAAATAAGAAAACTAAAATCAAAAAGCCTTTTACCGGACGGCTTCAGCATGAACCGTTTGAATTATTTCTGCGATAAATTTATCCGTCATGGTCACTGGTATCCCGACAAAAAAATAAGGCTGGTTAATAAACAAAAAGCAAGGTGGACCGAAGCGACCATTCATGAAGAAATAAAAATGGAAGCAGGTGCTTCGGTTCAACACTTGAAGGCAGATATTTTACATTACACTTTTTACAGCATCGAAGAAATGATATTGCAAGGCAATAAATTTTCGACCATAGCAGCGCAGGAAAAATTTGATCAACAAAAAAAAGCCGGAATAATCGATTTACTGATCAATCCTTTCTGGTCATTTTTTACAGGATACATTGTCAAAGCAGGATTTAGGGATGGCTTTTATGGATTCCTCATTGCAAAAACTGATGCGTATTTTACTTTTTTAAAATACGCCAAGTTAATCCGCCTTCAGAGACAGCATCGAAATAAATGATACCTATAATAAAATCGTTTTAAGCTATTTTAGTTTTTTTGAATGCATTTGAATATTTCTTTTTTAATTAGGTTTGCTTATGTGGCAAAAACTTTTAACCGGTATACAAACAGGTGATATCAAATCGATTGCAAAGGCGATCAGTTTTGTTGAAAATGACCAGCCCGGTTATGAAGAGTTATTGCAATCCCTGCAGGCAAATGAAAAAATAAAAATCATTGGCATCACGGGTCCGCCAGGAGCAGGAAAAAGCACCATCACGGATGGGCTTATTTCGGAATATATAAAACAACATAAAAAAGTGGCTGTACTTTGTGTCGATCCATCTTCACCCTTTAACCTGGGTGCAGTTTTAGGCGATCGCATACGCATGAGCAACTGGTACACCCATCCCGATGTGTTTATCCGATCATTGGCCACACGAGGTTCCATGGGCGGTTTGCATCCAAAAATAATGGAGATTGCCGATCTGTTAAGATCTGCCACATTCGATATTATTATTATTGAAACAGTGGGTGTTGGCCAGAGTGAAATTGAAATTGCGGGATTGGCAGATACAACCGTAGTAGTGGTTGTACCCGAAGCCGGTGATGAAGTGCAAACCATGAAGGCCGGACTGATGGAGATCGCCGATATTTTTGTTGTCAATAAAAGCGATCGGCCCGGAGCAGACCTGTTTGTAAAAAACCTGATGCAAATGCTGGCCCCTGCATTTCATAATCATGAACAGGAAGTACCGGTTATAAAAACCATTGCCACACAGCAAACCGGTATCGGCGAATTAGTAGAAAAAATAAATTTGCTGCAACAACAAAGCAATACATCCGACCGTAAATTCTGGTTACTCGCAGAGAAAGCATATTATTTATTGCAACAACAAAAAATGCAGGGAATAAAAAAACAGGACCTGAAGAAAGAAATTGAAAGCAATTACAGCAAAGAAAATTTCAATCTTTACCGGTTTGTAAAAGAGAGACCTTAAGCAATTGTTTTGTTTACGGCAAATGTGCTTTCGCCGATATCAAACCACTCAAACCCGTTCCGTTGCAGGCTTTCATAAATAACAGGCCGCATACCTGTTTCATCATGAATTTCAATAGCCAGGAATCTTGTCTTCTGCAGTACGGCATCCATGAATTCGGGTTTTCGGAATAATTCTTTTTCTCCTCCCTCAATATCAATTTTTAAAATATCGATCGATTCTTTTCCCGAACCTTGATGAATTTCCATTAATGAAATACCTTTCAAATCAGTTGGGACAGCCGATTCAGCAACATAAAAACTCCATTCTTTTCCATCCAGAAAATCTTTTTTTATTTCTAAAAACGTATTGCCAGACCAGATGCCGGCATGAAGAATATGAATGTCATTCATTTCATTCAGTGCTATGTTTTTATCGGCCTGCAATTTATTTGTATCTGCTGCTTCTATGGCAATGATGTTTGCCGAAGGAAAAAAACTTTTAAAAAAAACAGATGCATATCCAACATTACAACCTGCGTCAATAATCAATTCTATACTTTTCTCCCTATTTCGTTTTATGATTTCCTGCACAATCGGCAGGTATTCTTTTTTAGAAAAAACTTGGTCCAATACTTTTACATCACTGCTTCCCGGCCCGCGGGCAATTAATTTTAATGGCTTATTATTGGATTCAATTTCGAAAAGGAATTCTCCATTTTCTTTTTCAAATAAAATGAAAGGCATTTTTTTTCTTAGCCGCAAAAGAAATTTTACAAACAAATCCTTGTCGGAAATTTTACCCCAAAAATGCTTTTTGAAATAATAGCTGGTAAAAAATGGAATCGCTCTCGGTAAATTAAATTTATTCATCAAATTAATTATTAGAACATGATTGCCCGATACATATCAATCGGGCAATGTTAATCCTTTTTCCCAATTTTTAAATAATTAGGTGTATTTACCAGAAGAGTTTACGACAGGTCCCGTTGCCATTTTTATATGCGTCGAGTCCTCGCTTTCACAAATAATTTAGGATGAGTCTCTATTGGAAAGAAAACACCACTTTAGGGTCATTGTTTGGGTGAAACTTATTAAGTATCTTACCTATAATAAAATTAATATTGTAATATTTTGCAACCAATAATGCCCTCCGGTATAACACCCATTATCTAAACCAATAATATCGAAATTTTGAAAAAACCCATTATCATTTTTCTTGGAACAACATTTCTCTCGTTTAACGTAAACAGCCAAATTACAAAAGGAAACTGGTTGGTTGGAGGAAATGGGCACTTTTCATCTCAAATAGAAGACCTTAATGGCACGGAGGTCAGAGGTCTCAATATCAAAACTTCTCCTACCATTGGTTATTTTTTCATTGACAAATTTGCTGGAGGTTTAAAGACAAACTTGACGTATTCTAAAATAAAATTCAATGGGGGTGTTAGTAAATCAACTGGTGTTGGCATCGGTCCATTTCTACGTTACTATTTTTTGGATACCGATAAAAGAGTAAATCTTCTTGCTGAAACTACTTATCAATACATATTTTATAAAAGTAATAATGGAGGTTCATCTGACAAAAACAATGTTTATACAATTTCTGCAGGTCCGATAATTTATTTTAATTCAAGTGTGGGGATTGAATTTACAGGGAATTATGAAATTTTTAATAGTAAACGTACTGCAACGAGTGCCAAAACATTCTACCTGAGCATAGGATTTCAAATACATCTGGAAAAAGACAATAATCAATAAAAAACTTATTTTATGTGTAAATCAATTATTAAATTATTTTGCTTCATAGGGTTTCTATTTTGTGGCAAACACATATATTCACAAACTACAACATTTGATTACTTAAAAAGTAATCTTAGTACATCGGCTTGTAATGTTTTCAATCCATCTGTTAATGTAAATAGCGTTGCACATTCATCTAGATCTGGTGGCGTAAGTTTTAATGTAACAGATGGTTTAAGACTATTTACAACGCCTAAAGCTAGCCCACAAGGTGGAACTGCGTTTGTGATAAACTACAATTTTATTCCAGAGAATAATTTTGATATTTCAATTACTGCAAAAGGTAAGGATGTTCTTTTCTTAAAAACTTCTGTTGTTCCAAATTTCAATCAATTTACTACAAACAGTACAACTGCCTGCACTCCTGATCCAAATGTTAGCTCTTATAATACTGTTAGGGAAGGTAGGCTTTCAGCAGCAACTTCTACAACAAGTGCTACGTATAATATACCACAATTTAGTATCCAGGGAAGTGCAGTTTATCCATATTTAATTTTGTGGGTATCTGGTGGTAATACATCCTTAGACTTAGATGTTCTAACTATAAGTCAGATTGTGATTACTAAAACAACACCATTACAAATGTCGCCATCTTCTGTTCCAATAAACTGCGGTTATCCAATTACACAATCATTTTCCTTAAATTCATCAGGTGTTACTGGAATAACCGGGTATACATGGAATTTGGGTACAACTCCAAATGGATGGATATATAATGGAAACCCAGCACCTCAAACCATTATTACATCCAGCAATACACTTCAATTAAGCTCTGCTTGCATCAGCACATCCCCAAAAAATGTTTCTGCTACAGTTCTTGTAAATAATGCACCTCTTTCAACGGCTACTTCAACCGTTATTTTTAATGCTGCATTGCCTTCATTTACAGTAAATGGCAGTTCCTCTATTTGTAATTCAACTCCAACAACTTACAATATTATAGAAGCATTTCCATGTAATGCAAATATCACATGGACAGCTTCTCCAACAGGTATTGTTAATCTGACTCCTACAGGTAATACTGTTCAACTTATAAAAACCGGCAACGGTAATGTTGTTTTGACCGCTACTATATCAAGTGTTTGTGGTATTAAAACTGCAATAAAAGTTATTGAACTTGGCACGCAAACAGCTTCTAACATTATTGGTCTTTACCCACCACTCGGTGTAAGCCCTGGTGAATTATTAGAATTAAGTGTTGGTGAAAATGGCACAAGTTACCAATGGAATGTTGAAGGTGGAGTAATTCATGGTAGTTCCAACCAATCATTTGTAACTGTTCAGGTTGATCAATGCCCACCGGGTTTATATAACGGATATATTAATGTTTATTGTACTATCACAAATGGATGTGGAACTGGCAATACTTATTCAGAGTGGACCACCATTGATTGTAGCACTTATAGCGTTTCGCCTAATCCATCAAACGGAGTTCTTACAGTTGAAAGCAAACTCAAGAATAAGCTAATAAAAGAAATAAAAATCATGGATAAATCAGGGAATATCAAACAACAAATAAAATATACAGGCAAAGACAATAAAGTAATTATAGATGTTTCTTCTCTTCCGCAAAACATATATTCTCTACTGGTATTTGATGGAAAAATTTGGTCAGCAATTCAAATATCTATAAAACGTTAAGTAGATACAAAGAAGAATAGGGTATGTTTACGACAAAAGAATTTATTTTTCATTGATTATTTAAAAATCATCACACCCAATCGGTGCTCCCGGCGGCATTTCCTTGTGTATCGTTGGTTTGGCTTTTTCCGGCGATTTCATTCTATCTAATGCCAATGCCAGATGTCCTTCATAAACCGTGTCAAAGCTTTTCGTTAACTGCAGCTCCATGTAAGTTTTCAAATCGTTCAACGCTTTTTGCAAAATGGCCTTGGTAATAAATGAGGCGTTGTCGTCTATGCTTCTTGCTAGTAAATAGGTTAGCAGTATCTGTTCGTTCTGCAATTGAATCAATTTTTCCATACCATTTCTTCTGTCTGCTTTCCATGTTCGGTTGATCAATGTCGATAACATTTCATTCAAACCAAAACCGTTTGCATCAACTTCAGCTAAGGCCAATCGATTCAACCGTTCTGAATTGAATAAAAAAGAAACAGGAAAATCGGCAGCCGTTTCTGCCGGTGCCAATACATCAAAAGACAGGCCTGTTCTTTTTTTAAATAATTCTCTGGATGAATTATAACCGGCCGGTCTAGGTGGTATCAGTTTTACAATATTATCGGGCAGAACCAGCAATTTCGGATCGATACAATCAATCATTGCATTCAGTGCATTTAACTGAACTTGCTTTGAAACCGGTGCAGTAACCAATTGTCCGTCACCACGCAGTGCATAGGTATAATTCAAACCAGCAACCAGTTTCGAAACAGCTTCCAACTGGTACCGGTGAAAAAGATAGGTGGGTACCAAAACTTCTTCGAGTTTTGCCATGGGTGTTCCGGGTTTAATATTTTTTTCGCCAAACTGTGAAAGAGCTTTGGCCCTCACCTTCATTACATCCTGCAAACCGGTTATTGCGTCTGCTCCATTATCCCACAAATGTGCAAATGGATGCATTCCACCCTCTGCCCTTGCATCACGGTCGCTGATAAACTGCAAACCTTTTTTAGATGCATTTGTCAAAATTTTATTCAGCTCATTTTTTTCATTGACCGTTTTTGGATAGTCTTGATATCCAAAAGTAATACTCACTTTATCCCACTCTCCAATCTTATTATCATATGCATCACTCATTTCAATATCTCCTTTTGCATTCAATTTTATTAGCGGATGCGGATAGTCCATTACACTGGCACGGTTACTTACACTGGCTGCATAGTTATGCATCAGACCAATCGTATGCCCCACTTCGTGTGCAGATAATTGTTTCAACCTGGTCAATGACATTTTCAACATTTTATCTTCCCCATCTCCGCCAACTGGTGGAGTGTTGTTTTCATAAGGAGCCAGAAGACCTTCGGCAATCAGGTAATCCTGCCTTACTCTCAACGAACCCAGGGAAACATGACCCTTAATAATTTCACCGGTACGGGGGTCAACCACAGAGGCGCCATAGGACCAACCACGTGTAGAACGATGTACCCAGTTGATGACATTGTAACGAACATCCATCGGGTCTGCATCTTCGGGTAAAAGTTTTACTTGAAAAGCATTCTTATACCCGGCAGCTTCAAAAGCCTGATTCCACCATTGAGCTCCTTCCAGCAATGCCGAACGAATCGGTTCTGGTGTACCATTATCAACATAGTAAATGATGGGTTTTACAGCCTCACTCATTGCTGCAGAAGGGTCCTTTTTCTTCAAACGATGACGAACAATAAAGTATTTATCAATAGGTTCTGAAACGGGTGTGCTGTAATCGAAATAGCTGGTAGATATAAAACTTGACCTTGGATCAAATTCTCTTGGCTGATAATCACTATCCGGTAATTGCACAAAGGAATGATGAATCCTTACTGTGATAGCTTCTGAAGAAGGTGTTACTGAATTCACAAATCCACCGGTTTCGCCATCATTATTCACTAAGGTTATGGTTGCTTCAAACTCGGTATTCTGTGGGAAATTTTTGGTGCGGGGCAGATAAATGGCCGACCTTGTTTTATCAAAAGCATAATTACCCTGCTTCATGCTTCGTAAACGGTTCGATATCTTCATACCATCCCGTAAAATAAAATCGGTAGCATCTACTAAAACCTTTCCATCAGATTCTGCTTCTGCCGTAAAGCCCCACAACACAGACTGGGCAAAGGATTGCTCAACTGCCCGTTTTTCTGCAGGATCCTTGCTGCTGGCACGATACGAATAATTAGGTTCAATGAGTAATAGTTTTCTACCCACCTTGCTGAATTTTACAATTCTTTCTCCACCCAATAATCCACGGTCAAGTCCAATATCATTTGATCCCAAACCGGCTGGCAATGATGTTACGTATAAAACTTCGGTATCGACCTTATCAATCTCCAGCCATATTTTACCGGCATTTTCATCCCAATAAAAATTAAAGAACCCTTCCTGTTTTTTCAGGTCCTTGGTTTTCTCTTCAATGGTTGGGAGTCCTTGCCGGCCTGCAGGCAGGTTTTGCGCATGTACAATGGAACTAACTAGAAGTAAGAGAGCTAACAGTTTTTGCATTTTAGTATTCTTTAGAAAAGGAAGATACTAAAATCTGCAAGTTGTCTTTTTATTATTTGATGATAAAAATTAAAACCCTTTATCGCTTTTTTTCCAGCGGTAAAAAATATAGCCTCCAAGAAGAAAAGGCAGGCCTGCCAGATATAATATTCCCGCATTCAAACCCTTGGCGGGTTTTTCACCCATTTGCTGCGCCGTTTTTGTACAAATAGAACACTGCGCATCCACGGAGACAGGAAGAACATTACAAAATAATGAGACCCACAAAATCAATACAATCTTTTTCATTATAAGTTATTTGCCCCGCAAAGATACATTGAAATAAAAATTACATTTTATCAAAAAGGGAAGTCTTCCGACTTCCCTTACTATATTTTGAATTATCAGCAATTTTTAAACCGCTTCTGTCTTCATTTGTTTTGAAACTCTAGACCGTTCGTTCTCATCCAGAATCACCTTACGCATACGGATGAAACTTGGTGTTACTTCGATACACTCATCCTGCTGGATATACTCCATACATTCTTCCAGAGACATTTGTGTTTTTGGAGCAATACGACTTGCGTCATCACTTCCACTTGCACGGTGGTTGGTTAATTTCTTTGGTTCAGTGGCATTTACTACCAGGTCGCCTGGCTTAATGTTTTCTGCAATGATTTGTCCTGCATAAACTTCTTCAGCAGGATCAACGAAGAAAGTTCCTCTATCCTGTAATTTATCAATCGAGTAACCGGTTGTCTTTTCTGTGTTTTTAGAAAGTAATACACCGTTGTTTCTTCCGGGTATTGGTCCTTTCCAAGGCTTATATTCTGTAAAACGATGTGCCATAACAGCTTCACCGGTTGTAGCGGTCAACATTTGTGTACGCAAACCAATCAATCCTCTTGAAGGAATTTCAAATTCCAGGTGCTGCATTTCGCCTTTGCTTTCCATCACCAGCATTTCGCCTTTGCGACGACTTACCAGATCAATAACCTTACTTGCAAATTCCTGGGGAACATCTACCACAAGGTTTTCATATGGTTCGCATTTCTTACCATCCATTTCTTTCACAATAACCTGCGGCTGTCCTACCGTTAATTCATATCCTTCACGACGCATGGTTTCAATCAGTATACCAAGGTGAAGAATTCCCCGGCCATAAACCATCAGGCTATCACCCTCTTCGCTATCTTCTACTTTTAATGCAAGATTTTTTTCGGTTTCTTTCATCAAACGATCACGGATATGTCTTGATGTCACAAACTTTCCATCCTTACCAAAGAATGGTGAGTTGTTTACAGAAAACAACATGTTCATGGTAGGTTCATCCACACTGATAACCGGTAAAGCTTCCGGCGTTTCTACATCAGCAATGGTATCACCGATATTAAAACCTTCGATACCAACAACTGCACAAATATCTCCGGCAATTACGGAAGTCACTTTCTTTTTACCCATTCCTTCAAACACATACAACTCTCTCACCTTTGTTTTTTTAATGCTTCCATCCGCTTGCATTAAAACAATATTTTCTCCTTCATTCAAAACTCCACGGGCTACTTTACCTACGGCAATGCGGCCAAGGAATGCAGAATACTCCAATGAAGTGATCTGCATTTGAACCGGTCCTTCGTTTACTTTCGGAGCAGGTACATATTTTACTATACCATCCAGCAATGGATTGATATTATCAATCTGTTCTAAAGAGTCATTGAACCAGCCATTTTTTCCTGAACCATAAAATGTAGGAAAATCCAATTGAGCTTCTGTGGCATCTAAGTTAAAGAACAACTCAAAAATGGCATCATGTACTTCATCCGGCCGGCAGTTTTCTTTATCTACCTTATTAATAACTACAATTGGCTTTAGGTTTAGTTGCAAAGCTTTTTGTAAAACAAACCGGGTTTGAGGCATCGGACCTTCAAAAGCATCCACCAACAATACAACGCCATCGGCCATTTTCAAAACACGTTCAACTTCACCACCAAAATCGGAGTGACCAGGCGTGTCAATTACATTAATTTTTACGTCCTTATATACTACGGCGGCATTTTTACTGAAAATAGTAATTCCTCTTTCTCTTTCAAGGTCATTACTATCCATGATTAACTCCCCGGTATCCTGGTTGTCACGAAAAACTTTCGTTGCATGCAGAATCTTATCAACGAGGGTTGTTTTACCGTGATCTACGTGTGCTATTATAGCGATGTTTCTTATTTCCATTATCACATTTTTCAAAAGAGCGGCAAAGGTAGTCTAATTAAACAGGGGGAGCAAATGAAAAAAGAACTTAAATACAGCTGTACTTTTTTGCTTCCCTTCAATTTATCATTATTCATTTAACATAAATTTCGAATAATTTTTGGCTTTATTGTAAATTATCCTGATGTGTACAATAAAAATTTCAGCTGTTCATTTTGTCATAATCATTGCATTTTACTTTACGGACCCTTTACTGGCAAAAAGAAAAATTGGACAAAAATCTGCCCGAAATGCCGATAAATGCTGTTGCATTGGAAGCCTTCATTGCTAAAAAGGAATCTAATTTAAATGTGAAACGGAATAATTCTATGTCGCTATTTTATCCAACGTAGTTGGAAGCTGCATACTGATTATTCTTCAGCTTAATTTGTATAGTAGTTTAAGTAAACTAATCATTCAAAGAATGAACCTCCTCTGGAACTAAATCGGGGATTTATATAATTATTGAGGATGCTTCCAAACCGGTATGTAAATCCAAATCCCATAAAAAAATTGAAATCGGTTTGTAATTGTCTTCGCCTGATTAATACATCATCTACACTGATATTTCCTTTTGGCAAAAACACCTGGTCCCTTACAATGGATGGAAAAGCATACAGGTTTACCGATAAGTTACCGGTTAAACGTACATCAACAGAAGTATTCAATGATAGATTGTATTGCTCCCAGTTATTTAAAAAATTACGATATGTTATTCCCGTTGAAATACTGCCCCATTTCTGGTTTAGAGAAAGATTAACTGAAAGATTTTGACCAGGGAGAAACTCTTTTGTTTTATTATAAATCGTCGTATCATAATATTGATTCTGCCTTATATCTAATCCATATCGAAAAGTGAGTAGTTTAGAGTTCACACTTGTGTAGGGGAATAAGTCGTATTCAATACCCGGACTGAAATAGAATTGTGATTTGATATTGGAGAAAGTACTTTGTACAGCTAGTGCTTCATATCCAATCGTCCAGTGTTGATTAATGCTTTTTGCCAACAGGTGTGAAAAGTTGAGTGAATGATTTTTTACAATAATTTTATCTGACCCGAGATTAAACGTATTGCGATTGTCACTGGCACGCACATTGAATGAAACTTTCAGCTTATCAGTAACCCGGTTGGCAGAAAAACGGCTTCCTAAGCGTCGGGAAAGATAATTCTGATCTGCACTAAAATTACCATCCGCACCAGCACGAAAAACCCAATAATTCCATTTATCTTTTGTGTCGTGGTTGGTTGTTTTTATAATTCCCGACGAATCGGCTTTTACTTTTGTAATGATTGATAATTCTTTTGCAAAACCAGTTTTAACAATAAAGGGCAACAACCCAATTTGTATATGTTTAACCAACAGTTCTCTTTCTACAGCATTGGTTGCCAGATCCCTTGTTTCGAAACGAAGCGTATCGGTTAATTTATTAAACCGGTTTAACCCATAAAAAATTAATTGAAACTGCTCACCGCCGCTGCCATTTCTTTGTGTGGTTATTAATACATGTACATCGGCTGCTACACGGTCTAAAATAAAATCAACAATATTAATTTCTGATCTGATAAAAACCTGATCGCACCAGGTATTACTACAATCAATAAATACTTTAAGTCTGTTTTCGGAAACTGGTTGTGCCTGAATTGTTAAACAAAAAAAAGTCAGAAGGAAAAGGGAATAATAATATTTCATACACAGTTTTTAACGGATAAAACTAACCGCATTTAGCATTCACTGTTAATCATTTTTTTTAATTACAAAACATTTAACAGTGCTTCCACCTCTTTCATTGCTAGCAACCTTACAATTTATTGATGCATTCAAAGTAACTTGTTGCCTCGTCAGCCTTTCACTCCATTGTTACACTTGTTGTTTCGCATTGTAGATTGATCAAAGAGCTCATTGATAAATGCATATTAAATTTTTTAAAAAAAGCAATTCAATATTTCGAATAAATAGAATAAGCGACATCAACTTGATAAATAGATTTTCAATTAAAAAAAATGTGCATTGATTTCTTATCGTTTATAATAGTAGGGCTTAATAGATCGATTCAATATACTCACAACAATCTCTCAATCATTCATCTGCAATTCAGGGTTTTTTCTGAAATAATAATCAGCCAATGCATTTGCAATTGCCGTAGGGTTTGCCTCATCTGTATTGGTTAAAATAATGATGGATAAATTATCGTTTGTGAACCTTGTATAATAGGCTTTGAATCCAATATTGCTGCCACTGTGCGAAATGGTTTTATGTCCCCTGTGTTCGTCAATCGTCCATGCGAAACCATACCAAGCTTTTGAATTCGGGTCAGCAGAAGTTTTAATAAATGGCTCCCATAGTTTTTCCCAATTCTCTTTTTTCAAAATGATTTTCTTTTCTCTCAGCACTTTATCCCATTTTATCATATCAGAACTGGAGGAAAGAAACCCACCACTGGGCCTCACAGCAAACATGGCAGTGGCATTCACCAATATATCTTTTCTGTGCATATACCCACTGGCCCGGTTAGGAATGAT
>JAYWCV010000173.1:0-2123 GCA_043780275.1 Chitinophagaceae bacterium | reverse complement strand
CATTTTCACTTCGGTGTCTTTTAATGCAGCAACCAAAATTAAGAGCAAACTACCACCGGCTATTGCACCGGCCATGGTTAGCCATTTATTTTTTCTGGGCTCTGCATCCGAACCAAGGTTCATTAACATGATAACAAAAAGAAATAAAACCATGATGGCACCGGCATATACAATGATGTTGACTACTGCAAGGAATTGTGCATTCAATAAAATATAATGTCCCGAAATGGAAAAGAATGTAACAATCAACCACAACACACTGTATATGGGATTTTTATTGGTAATAACCATCAGGGCACTGAAAATGGTCAGTACAGATAGTGTCCAGAATAATAATTGAGTAATAGTCATTTTCTCTAAGCTGTTAACTTATTAATTGTCATGTGTTTTTACCTTGCCTGCTTTTTCGCCCAATGCTTTTTTATATGCTTCCGGTTGTTCTATTGGATGTGGTATCAACAAATCTTCCTTCTTATATATAAAGCCTTCTCTTCCATAATTGGAAGGGGCAAATGTTTGTGATAAATAAATAGCATCTTTCGGACAGGCTTCTTCACACAGGCCACAAAAAATACAACGCAGCATATTGATCTCAAAACTGGCAGCATATTTTTCTTCACGATACAAATGTTCTTCTCCCGGCAAACGTTCTGCCGCTTCCATGGTGATGGCTTCTGCCGGACAAGCCACGGCACACAATCCGCATGCAGTACAGTTTTCACGTCCCTCCTCATCCCTGTTCAATACCTGTAAACCTCTGAAAACCGAAGAAAAAGTTCTTGTTTTTTCCGGATAATTAATCGTTGGTCTTTTTTTAAACATGTGCATGAATGTAATAAACATGCCATGTAAAATAGCAGGCAGGTAGAGGCTCTCCATAAAACTCATGGGCTTTCTTTCTAGCTGTTTTGCTTTATTTGTTAATGCTTGCATGATGCTATCTCCAAAAAATTCTTCTCCTTTATCAGGAGTTTAATACAAAAATATAATTTCTACCCATTCAAGGTTCTCAATAATCTACTACTACTTGTTCAACCACAATACAACTACAGCAGTTATCAACATATTCACCAATGCCAATGGAATCAATTTCTTCCAACCCAGATTCATCAACTGATCATACCGGAACCTTGGAATGGTCCAGCGTATCCAGATGAATACAAATAAAAATATGAAAGCCTTTCCCATCAATGCTGCCACTGCCAATAAGGATACTGCTGTACTTCCTATACTTGCTGTCAATGCAACTTCATTTACAAATGGTATATCGTATCCTCCGAAAAACAAAGTTGCCATCACCACACTGCTGATAAACATGTTAATGTATTCGGCAAACAAATAAAAGCCCAGTTTCATGGAAGAATATTCCTGATGGTAACCAAAATTCAATTCATTCTCTGCTTCGGGTAAATCAAACGGTGTACGGTTACACTCGGCCAATGCACAGATAAAGAATATTAAAAAACCCAATGGCTGATAAACAATATTCCACGAGCCAGCAATTTGCTGATCTACAATCACACTCATTTGCAAAGAACCGGTAAGCATCAATAATGCAATCAATGATAATCCCATAGGTAACTCGTAAGAGATTACCTGAGATGCGCCACGCATGGCAGCCATCAGGGAAAATTTATTATTGGAAGCCCAGCCTCCTACCATTATTCCGTAAACACCCAAACTAACTACGCCAAAAACATATAAAATTCCGATATTGATATCTGCAATCTGCAAACTGACTGTTCTGCCAAATGCTTCCATATTGCTTCCCCATGGAATTACTGCACTGGTCATCAAAGCAGTGATCATGGCCAGCATCGGCCCTAATACAAATAAAAATTTTGCTGATGATGAAGGAATGATTTCTTCTTTAAAAAATAATTTCCCCCCATCGGCCAACGGCTGTAATATGCCGAAAGGCCCGGCACGACTGGGTCCGCGGCGATCCTGCAGGAATGCCGCAAACTTACGCTCGGCATAGGTTGCATACATGGCCACAACCAATGAACCAGTAACTACTGCAACTATCAGCAATAATTTTTCTACAATCAACCAAATGTCTAACGATAATAAAACCATTTCTTTCCGTTAATATTTTTATTTCTGATCCTTAAACGTTTCAC
>JAYWCV010000172.1:0-7017 GCA_043780275.1 Chitinophagaceae bacterium | reverse complement strand
TATTATTCAAAGTACATTCTTGAATTTATCAGGAATGCAAGGTATGAAAGGATTCATTATTCTTTGTTTGAACAGTTATTTAGGGCAGCCAAATCTGTTAGAACGAATTTAGTTGAAGGTAACGCAGGGGTTTCAAATAAAGATTATATAAACTACCATGCTATTGCAATTAAAACTTCAAACGAAACTAAATATTGGTTTTGCCTGATAAAAGAAGCTGATGAAATTTCAAAAATCAATGCTACTATAATTTTAAATCTTAAAAAACGTGGATGATTTTAACTTTTAACTTTTTAATTTTTTTCTTATGCTTAAACAGAAATATACAATAACCGTTTACACCGAAAACCAGGTTGGCTTATTAAATCGTATAGCCATTATTTTTTCACGCAGAAAAATTAATATAGACAGTTTGAATACATCACCTACCGAAGTGGAAAGTGTACATCGGTTCACCATTGTCATCAATGAGTTTGAAGATGTGGTTATAAAACTTTGCCGCCAGATTGAAAAGCAGGTAGAAGTATTAAAAGCTTATTACAACACGGATGATGAAATTGTCTGGCAGGAGATGGCTTTGTATAAAGTAAGTACAGATGCTATTGCAGAAAAAGTAAAAGTGGAAAGGCTTTTACGAGAATATGGTGCAAGGGTGGTAGCTATCCGGAAAGATTATACAGTTTTTGAAACAACCGGACAACGTGAAGAAACAGATCGACTGGTAAAAGTATTGGCACCGTATGGGTTAATTGAATTTGTTCGAAGTGCCAGGGTTGCTATCATCAAAGGTAGCAGTGATTTTCATGAACGGCTAAAAGAATTTGAAAAAAAAGAACCGGGTGAAGAAGTTATTGAAAATGAATTTTTAGATCGGAACGAAGAAGTGTTCAGCATGTAAATCCGGGCCCCCTCTAGCTCTCCGCCAAATGGAGGAGGAGAATAGTAGGGCACAAAGCCAGCTTGTTGAAAAGGTTTATTATTAAGTGAATGATTGATTAGTGATGGTTATATATTCAATAGATGATGTGGAAGAACCGAATGCTCATTAGATAGATGCAGTACCGCTCCTTCCCTATTGGGGAAGGAGAAGGAGGATGTGGCAAAAAAGATGAATAGAATTACCGACGTACAAGAGTGCCCGCCCGGATGAACCGTTCGGACGGGCGACGCAAAAAAAGCTAAATAGAAATTCAAAAGCGGGAAACATAAATAAAAAACAAACAATAATTTTTAAACTTCCCCATACTCCTCTTTAGGGGATGGGGGCAAAACAACTACAATGGCAAAATTAAATTTCGGTGGCGTTGAAGAAAACGTTGTAACAAGAGAAGAATTTCCGCTGGCAAAAGCACAGGAAGTATTAGCAGATGAGATTGTAGCTGTTATCGGTTACGGTGTACAGGGGCCTGGTCAGGCACTGAACCAACGGGATAATGGTATCAATGTTATTATTGGTCAACGCAGGAATTCTAAAAGTTGGGATAAAGCTGTACGTGATGGTTTTGTGCCAGGGGAAACATTATTTGAAATTGAAGAAGCACTTGAAAAGGGAACCATCATCTGTTACTTGTTAAGTGATGCTGCTCAATTGGCGATGTGGCCAACCGTAAAAAAACATTTAACAGCTGGTAAGGCTTTATATTTTTCGCATGGCTTTGGTATTACATTCAATAATCAAACCGGTATTGAACCACCAAAAGATGTGGATGTATTTCTGGTAGCACCAAAAGGAAGCGGAACTTCATTGCGTAGAATGTTTTTACAGGGACGTGGGTTGAACAGTTCCTACGCTATTTATCAGGATGCAACAGGCCGGGCTTTTGAAAGGGTTGCAGCACTGGGTATAGCTATTGGCAGCGGTTATCTTTTTGAAACCAATTTCAAAAAAGAAGTGTATTCCGATCTGACAGGTGAAAGAGGAACCTTGATGGGGGCCATTCAGGGAATCTTTGCAGCACAGTATGAAGTACTTCGTTCCAACGGACATTCACCTTCCGAAGCTTTTAATGAAACAGTTGAAGAGCTGACACAATCCTTAATGCCATTGGTTGCTGAAAATGGTATGGACTGGATGTATGCAAACTGCTCTACAACTGCGCAACGTGGTGCATTAGATTGGTGGAAAAAATTCCGTGATGCTACACTACCGGTGTTTAACGATTTGTATGAAAGTGTTGCAAGTGGCAAAGAAAGTCAGCGTTCCATAGATTCAAACTCGCAACCGGATTACCGGGAGAAACTGGAAGTGGAATTGAAAGAACTACGGGAAAGTGAATTGTGGCAGGCTGGTAAAACAGTTCGTTCTCTTCGTCCGGAAAATCAACCAGCAAAGAGTGAAAAGAAGAAACCTGAATCAGTATCTTAAATTAATCTACACAAAGGCGCTAAGAAATAAAGTATGCAAAGAAACTTGTCGCCTTATAAACCTTGCTTCTTTAAGTGAAATATAAAATGAATACATCAACACAATACATGACTCTTGATTTTGCAGGAGCTGCACAAAGGCTTAAAAAAATTGTAATGAAGACGCCTTTGCAATTCAATCAAAATCTTTCAAAAAAATATGATTGTCATGTTTTTTTGAAAAGAGAAGATCTGCAGATTGTACGTAGCTATAAGTTGCGTGG
This sequence comes from Chitinophagaceae bacterium, assembly GCA_043780275.1. Classification (GTDB taxonomy): domain Bacteria; phylum Bacteroidota; class Bacteroidia; order Chitinophagales; family Chitinophagaceae; genus MGR-bin208. Next base: position 4,390 of record JAYWCV010000172.1, on the reverse strand, counting down.
AGCCTACAATATGATGAGTTTACTTGCGGATGATCAGTTACAAAAAGGGGTTGTTTGTGCCAGTGCCGGAAACCATGCACAGGGTTTTGCATACAGTTGTAAAAAACTGAATACAAAAGGTGTTGTATTTATGCCTTTGATTACTCCAAAACAAAAAATTAAACAGACTAAAATGTTTGGTGAAGATTTTGTAGAGATCATTTTGGTTGGTGATAGTTTTGATGATTGTGCAGTAACTGCAAAGAAATATGCGGAAGAAAATGAAATGACTTTTATTCCACCCTTTGATGATCTGCGGATCATTGAAGGGCAGGGTACCGTTGCTGTTGAAGTATTAGAACAATTCAAAAATATTTTGGAAAGTGATTATAAAAAGAGTTCATATCTCTCCCCCATTGGGGGAGTAGGAGGGGGCCTTGATTTTGTATTTGTACCTGTTGGTGGTGGCGGTTTGTGTGCCGGTGTGGGATCTTATTTCAAAACCTTTTCACCCGAAACAAAAATTATTGGCATCGAGCCCGAAGGGGCACCATCTATGTTTGAAGCATTGAAGAATGGTTTTCCGGTTACATTGGATGAAATAGAACGCTTTGTTGACGGTGCTTCTGTAAAAAGAGTTGGGGATCTGACTTTTGAAATCTGCAGAGAAATTTTAGATGATATGCAACTTGTTCCGGTAGGGAAAGTTTGTACTACGATTCTGAAACTGTATAATGAGGATGCAATAGTAGTAGAACCTGCCGGTGCATTATCTATTGCTATATTGGATGATTACGCTGAAAAAATAAAGGGTAAAAATATCGTTTGCATTGTCAGTGGCAGCAACAACGATATAGACAGGATGCAGGAGATAAAAGAAAGAAGCCTGCAGTACGAAGGACTCAAACATTATTTCCTGATAAATTTTGCACAGCGGCCCGGGGCATTAAAAGAATTTGTCAATAATGTTTTGGGCCCCAATGATGATATTACAAGGTTTGAATACATGCAGAAAAATAATAAGGAATCCGGTCCTTCTCTGGTAGGTATTGAATTGCAAAGCAAGGAAGACTATGCTAAACTATTAATGAACCTTAAAAAACAGCAGATAAATTTTACTGAGTTAAATAAGGACAATAACTTATTTAGTTATTTGGTGTAGGCCTTTACAAATTCTGTCTGAGCTAACACAATCATTCTTTCTCCGAAAAATCAAAGAAGAAATTCTAATAACGTTAGTATCGGATCAAGAGGGAGGCGAAGTCACAGCGTTGAAATATAAAAACAACAGTATGTTAAAAGCAGGCAAATCAATTATTGTTTCACGAGAAAAATAGTTAACAAAATCTATCTGATAAGGGAAAATAAAGTGATGCTTGATTTTGATTTGGCCGAAATGTATGCTGTAGAAACTAAACAACTGAAAAGACAGGTAAGAAGAAACCCGGAAAGATTCCCTGATGATTTTATGTTTACCTTGACTGTAAAAGAATACCAATCTTTAAGGAGCCAGATTGGCACCTTAAAAAGAGGCGAACATAGCAAGTATCCACCAATGGCATTTACAGAACAGGGTGTGGCCATGCTCTCTTCTGTATTGAACAGTCCCACTGCCATTGAAGTGAGCATACAAATTATAAGAGTGTTTACGAAAATGAGGGAGCTGTTGCTTACAAATAAAGACTTACTATTAAGGCTCGAGCAAATGGAAAAGAAAATGTTGAAGCAGGGTACAAGAATGAAAAAATATGAAGGAGAAATTCAAATAATATTTGAAGCTTTAAAACACTTATTAAACCCTCCAACCAAAACCAGGCCCAGAGTTGGATACAGAAGAAATAATGAAAAAGATTAAACCAATTAAAGACATTGTCTACTCAATAGAATTATTAAAGTTCAAATGATGGGTGGTGCGGCCGGACGGGCCAAATTACAAAAGCTTATCATCCGGTAATTTTTATTGGTTGTAATTATTAATATGCTTTCATGTACATTTAGAAAAGAAATTATGTGCCATGACAGCATTTAACCGAAGGAATTTTTTTCAGAAAACAGGGTTGATTTCCGGTACGGCCATTTTATCGGCAATCACCAAACCTGCCTGGAGCCGAAATCTGCAACATGCATTGAGCGATGCAGAAAATATTTCGCCGGATGACCTGGCAAGCGAAGAAGACTTCTGGTATTATATTCAACAATCATTTACCGTTTCTTCATCCATCATCAATCTGAATAACGGAGGTGTTTCTCCTGCACCAAAATCTGTGCAGGAAGCCATGAAGCGATATTATGATTACAGCAATGAAGCTCCCAGTTATTACATGTGGCGTATTCTGGATATGGGTCGTGAGAAATTAAGGAAAAAACTGGCAGATGTTGCCGGTTGCAGTGAAGAAGAAATAGCCATGAACCGTAATGCTTCAGAAGGATTGGAGACCGTCATTTTTGGGCTGACTTTAAAAGCGGGTGACGAAGTAGTTGTTGCAAAACAGGATTATCCGAATATTATCAATGCGTGGAAACAAAGAGAATTGAGGGATGGAATAAAATTAGTTTGGATCAGTATGGACTTACCGAGTGAAGATGAAAATTATCTGGTAAGCAGCTATGTAAATGCATTTACTGCGAAAACGAAAGCAGTCAACATAACCCATATCATTAACTGGAACGGACAGATTTTACCTGTCCGAAAAATTGCCGATGAGGCAAGAAAAAGGGGGATAAAAGTGATTGTAGATGGAGCACATAGTTTTGCCCATTTCGATTTTAAGATTCCTGATTTAGGTTGTGATTATTTTGCAAGCAGTTTACACAAATGGCTTTTTGCGCCAATTGGAAGTGGAATGATGTATGTAAAAAAAGATATGATTAAGGATTTGTATCCGCTTTTTGCAAGTGATAATCCTTTAAAAGAGGATATCCGAAAATTTGAAAATCTGGGAACAAGGCCATTTTTTATCGAACAGGCAATCAATAAAGCATTGGAATTTCATGAAATGATTGGGATTGAAAGGAAACAAAAGCGTTTACATTATCTGAAAAATTATTGGATAGATCGGGTGAAAGACTTGCCAAACGTAGTATTAAATACTTCTTTAAAACCTGCATGGGGTTGTGCTATTGGTAATATTGGCATCAAAAACAAAAAACCTGCTGAGTTGGATGCTTTCCTGATGAACAAGTACAAAATACATACGGTTTCCATTGAGTGGGAGAATATCAAGGGTGTACGTATTACGCCCAATGTATATACAACTACAAAAGATCTGGATGTATTGGTAACTGCGATCAAAGAATTTGTAAAAACATGATTAATTAAAAAGATTAGGTATACCTGAAATATGCCGTTAGTTAGTTTTGTTATAAATTTGCAACAACGAAAATCGATTAAATGTCGCATCCTAAAGGAAAACTTATCGCAATAGGTGGAGCAGAGGACAAGGGAACGGACCTGGAAAAAGGAGAGATTTACCGGAACAATCTGAATTTTTTTGAATTGGGTATTCTTAACCGTTTTGTTGAAGAAGCAGGAGGACCTTCCGCCAGAATTGAAGTCATCACTACGGCTTCGATGATTCCAAATGAAGTGGGAAATAATTATCTGGATGCATTCGGAAAAATTGCTTGTACCGATATCGGTGTAATGCACATCCGCAACAGAGAGGATGTAATTAAAACGGAATTTCTTGATCGTATCAGTTCTTGTGATGCCGTCATGTTCAGTGGTGGTAATCAGTTAAGATTAAGTGCCACATTTGGAGGAACAAGATTTTTACAAATAATAGATGAACGTTACCAGAGTGAATCTTTCATCATTGCCGGAACTTCTGCAGGTGCCATGGCGATGAGCAAGACCATGATCTATGAAGGCAATGCAACTCGGGCACATTTAAAAGGTGAAGTGAAAATCACAACCGGACTCGGATTTATGGATAAGGTTATTTTCGATTCCCATTTTGAAAAACGGGGACGTTTTGGAAGATTGGCTCATGCTGTTGCTTCCAACCCATCCTGTATCGGTATTGGTTTGGGAGAGGATACCGGTATGTTGATTGTAGATGGAAATAAGATGGAAGCCATTGGCAGTGGAATGGTAACGATTGTTGACGGACATGAAATAATACATTCCAATATAGCCGATATACCGGAAGGAAATCCGATCAGTATTCAAAATTTAAAAGTTCATTTCTGCGAACATGGAAATGGATACCTGGTGAAGGAAAGAAAATTTCTTCGTGAATCTTCATTTGGTTCCGTCATTGAAAAACGTATTCATATTGAATAATAATTTCAAATAAAGCATAACTTGTTTGCATAAAAAAACCGGATTTTTATTATCCGGTTTTTTTATTTCTAAACTGCTTTTATCAGGTAGTAATTCTTTTTCCCTTTTTGAACCAGCAAATATTTT
>JAYWCV010000171.1:0-5543 GCA_043780275.1 Chitinophagaceae bacterium | reverse complement strand
CGTACAATTCCTTATAAAGGACAAGTTTTGAACCAGATAGCTGCATTTATGCTTAAAGCTTGCAATGATATATGTCCAAACTGGCTTTTAAGTGTTCCTACCCCCAATGTTTCAATAGGGAATAAATGCGAACCCTATAAAATTGAAATTGTAGTTCGGGGAAACTTAACCGGTCATGCCTGGAGAACGTATCTTTCTGGTGAAAGAATTTTATGTGCTGTGCCGCTTCCGGAAAATATGAAAGAAAATGATTTTTTTCCGGAACCTATCATTACTCCATCAACAAAAGCTTCTGAAGGACATGATGAGGATATTTCGAAAGAAGAAATAATTGCACATGGTTTAGCTACTAACCAGGAATGGAATATCATCGAGGATTACGCTTTCCGGTTATTTAAAAGAGGAAATGAAATTGCTCAAAAACAGGGGTTGATATTAGTGGATACAAAATATGAATTTGGGAAACTGAATGGAGAAATCGTTTTAATGGATGAAATACATACACCTGATTCGTCCCGTTATTTTATTGCTGATGGATTTAAAGAAAGGCAGGCCAAAGGAGAAAAACAAAAGCAGCTCAGTAAGGAATTTGTCAGGGAATGGTTAATCGAAAATAATTTTATGGGTAAGGAGGTGCAGGTTGTTCCTGAAATGAGTGATGAATGGGTGAACACAATTTCTTTACGATACATTGAACTTTATGAAAAAGTAATTGGCGAAAAGTTTAAACCAGGAAACTTATCAGATGATGAAACGTATCAATTAGTTCAACATGCACTAAACCGGCTGTATTAAATTATTTTTTGCCAAATTTTAAACGCATCTTTTCTTTCGATTTATTAAATATGTTTCTTCCCTTATCAATTCCTTTTCGCAATTCTTTTTGTTCTTCTTCCGGCAATTGAATGAAGTCGAAACATTCTTTACTGCAGCATCCGGCAAATTTAGTTGCGCAATTTTTACATTGTATAAATAATAAATGGCAAGCACTGTTTATACAGTTTGTATGGCTATCGCAAATTTCTCCGCATTGATGACATGTTGAAATTACTTCATCACCAATCATCTCTCCCAGCCTGTTATCAAACACGAAATTTTTACCCCTGAATTTATTTTGTAATCCTTTCTCCTTTATAATATTAGCATAATTGATAATGCCACCTTCCAGGTGAAATACATTATTAAAACCTTTATGCAACATCCATGCACTGGCTTTTTCGCAACGAATACCTCCGGTACAGTACATAATGATATTCCTGTCTTTTTTTTCCTGCATCATGTCAATTGCCATGGGCAGTTGATCTCTAAATGTATCACTGGGTATTTCTATTGCGTTTTCAAAATGACCAATTTCGTATTCATAATGATTGCGCATATCAATTACAATTGTCTCAGGGTCCTCTGTCAAAAGATTGAACTGTACCGGATCTACATAATGACCTTTATTATCCATATCAAATTCAGGATCTTTAATTCCATCAGCTACAATCTTATCTCTCACTTTTATTTTTAAAACCCAGAACGATTTTCCCCGTCCGACTTTGTCATCCCCGTCCGTACCGGCACGGGCGGACGGGCTGGCGTCATCATCAACAGCTTCATTTAACCTGAGGCCTTGCAGTTCTTTAATACTGTTTATGTAAACTTTAAAAGCCTCAAAGCTGTCCTCCGGCACACTTACCTGTGCATTGATTCCTTCCAGGGCAATATATATTCTTCCAAATACATTCAAGCTGAGAAGCTCTTTAAACATTTCATCCCGGAAATGCCGGGGATCATTAATATGAAAATATTGATAGAAGGATAATGTCTTTCGGAATACAGTTTCCTGAAGAAGCTTTTCTTTTAACTCTTTTTGAGAAACACGATTATGTAGTACAGCCATAGTTTTGAAATTTAATGAACACTTGCAGGGTGAGCAAAATTTCTGATAAGCAGCAAAGATAAGATGCTGAATTTTTGTTTTAACGATGCCTGGTAATAATTTTTGTCGCCGGTTGGTGGTACCTACCTACCGGACAGTTGTGTGTAATACGACAACGACCCTACAATGTTCGAGTGAAAAACAAGACTTCGATAAAATCTATGTAAATTTGATTCATCATATTTTGACAAATGAATAGATTTGAAACATATACAGCAGACATCATTAAACTTTGTGAAACCCACAAGGTTAAAAGCCTGTATGCTTTTGGTTCCATATTGACAGACAGTTTCACTAAGGAAAGCGATATCGACTTGATAGTAGACTTTTCAAATATTGAAGTAGAAGATTATGCGGACAATTATTTTGACTTCAAATTTTCACTACAAGATATTCTCAAAAGACCCATTGACCTTTTGGAGGAAAAAGCGATAAGAAATCCATATTTCAGACTGTCAGTTAATCAACAAAGACAACTTGTATATGAACAATGATATCAAAGCCTTGCTTTATGATATTTTGAACGCCATTATGGAAGTTGAAAGTTTCTTCAATGACAGACCAAAAGAATTTGCAGAATATCAAAGTGACTTACGCACAAAGCGAGCCGTTGAAAGAAATATCGAAATCATTGGTGAAGCCCTAAGCCGAATTTTAAAACATGACGAAACAATCATAATCACAAATTCCAGAAAAATTGTTGATACAAGAAACAGAATCATCCATGGTTACGACTCTGTTTCAGATGACTTAATATGGGGTATTGTAATTCGACAGCTTCCAATTTTACAAACTGAAATTGAAATTTTATTGGGCGAGTAGATGCACTACACACAACAAAATTATCTAAAATCAGGGCTGGACAACCAATGAATTCCCTGCCTTCGCAAATACTCGAAAGGCAGGTACCAACCGAGGAGCTGTCCTCACCGCCCACAAACAGAATGGTCATGCAACAATTTGGAATGCACCCTAACGATGCCTGGTCATAATTTTAATCATCCGGGTTGCCTCTTGATAAGCCACGTATACTAATTCGTATATCTGATTTTGGCAATGTGTTGGTGCCACTTCCCAATACAAAATCAATGCGCATGATTTTAAAAACCCTTTCCAGGCCAATAAAAAATTCATTGTAGTTACGCTTGTTGTTCAGGTATAAAAGATTTGTACCTGCAACCAAAGTCCAGTCCAGTTTTTTAAATCCAGGAATTTTATTGGTCAACAATCCATTGAAATGATGTTCGATATGTACTTCGGAATAAAACGAATTGGTATTGGATAGTTTGTAAAAAGGCAATAATTGAAAACTGTTTAAGAAAGGTGATGCCATTGTAAACTGGTTTCCCCGAAAATGATAATAATCCTGTATTTCCACTTTCCTGTCGTTCAGGAAGCCTCCTATTTGTAATTTATAGCTGAATGATCCGGCTAATTTCAAATTCAGATTATCGGTTACTGAAAACTGCCATTTGTCATAGTCAATATCACTTCCTAATAAGCCATTGATTCCTTTAGTATAGTTTAATGAAAACAAAGGATATCTCGATCCGATACTTACTTTCCGATCAGGGAATTGAATATACCTTGTTTTTGGTCTCCAACTGATGCCGGCATTTACTATAAAAGCCTGATGACGGTTAAAATTTTGACTAAGAAGTTCAAACGGATAATTCGCAGTAAAATTTCTATTCTTCCATTCTATCCATTTGTGGTCTGTTGTATTTTCTAAGGGAGTCCTATCCTGAAACTGAATGCCTCCATTAAAAGTTAATCCTTCACCCAAATTGTGATTGAATTGAAGTTTCGCAAACCAGGCTTCATAAATTTTTAAATGATTTCGTTCCCATATTAAAGTTGTTAAACTGTTTTGCATATAGGTTACCGGATTTTCATTATTGAATTGATAAACCCTTTTTCCTGCGCTTAACTGAATACTGGAGTAATATTTTTTACCATATTGATATTGCCCTGAAACATGTGAATTGAAATGCCTGTTATTGAATCCATATCTGAAATTGGTTGAAAGATTCAGTGATTTGCGATCTGTATAGTTTTTTTGGTATCCCAAGTTTACATTAGCTGCCAAACCCTCTGCAAGATTATAGGATAGAGTTTGAGTTAGTGGACGAATAGTAATACTCTCTTTTGTCTTCGATCTGTTTAATGTTTTACCCGAAATTAAAATATGACTGAACTTGATTTTATTTCTTCTATGGTCCAAAGAATCTAGATATGCCGGGTCTTTCCGCAATAACTCCAGACTATCCTTTTTTTCATAATCCACTTTCTCTTCGGTTAGTAAAGGCAATGGCCTTATTTTATCCCAATAGTCTGCAGGCTTTTTATTACTTGCCGTATCGTATGATAAAATGCTGTTGTTAAAATAGCCTTTCTGAAATTTGGGATCGAGATTATACATACTGTAAATGGATACGAAATTGCCGGTTGCATCAAACCCCATGAACTTTACAAATGGATAAATGACCTGGCTTTTTATCATCCATACATCTTTTGCTACAGGTACATGTATCTGTTCAATAATTAGTGTATCCACAAACTGCATTTGCGATTCTTTGGTCAACAACAGATTAACTGAATGTATTCGCCAATCTTCTTCAATAATATTAATAGTACCGGAAAAAAGTGGTTCGTATTTTCTTTTGGGAGTTACCTGAATACTGTTAATTGCTACAGCATCTTCGTAGAAAGTTCCCAGGTATTTGTATTTATAAAAATTTAATGCTCCATCTGCAATGGGCGATACAAACCCACGCGGATTCAGGTTATTGCCTAATAAAATATTGTTTTCGTAAAAAGAAACCATCCGTGGATTGCTTAATCCAAATCCATCGCTTCGGCCACTCACCTTCGTGCTTTGAACTTCAATCTTTCTTTTGTCAGGTTCCTTAACCGAATATTTAGCGACTGTCTCCGAGAGGAAAATCATTTTTTTCTTGCTGGTATCACCATCTTCAAAATCGACAGCCTGACCCATAAATTTTTTCGGAAAATCACGGAGTTTCAATTGTCCTTTTATATATACTTCACATTCAAAAGCTTTAACCTGAGTTAAATAAAAAGGCCGTTTCTTTATACTTTGCCGAATGATTTCATAAGCCGGGTCTTCTGCTCCTTGCCTCACAATCACTTCACCCAAAGAAAACAGTTGAATAGCTAAAGCAAAATTCAATTCAATATTTTCCGCAGTGACGGTAACTGTTTTTTCTTCCTTTTCATAACCAACGTGCATGCATACTATCGTGTATTTTCCGGGAGCAAGATTCAAGAAATATTTTCCTTCATTATTTGCTACAGTGCCAAAGCTGCTCCCTTTCACAATGATCGAAGAATAGGATAGAATAGTACCGGCAGAATCTGTTACCACTCCGGAAACTTTCCCGGCAAATAAATTATTCGATAAAAGAATAAGGAATAAGAAAATAAATGTTTTGTTCCAATGTTGTCCAACTAAATCCTTTACCAGCCTGGTTCGCCTCACCCCAACCCCTCTCCTTACGGAGAGGGACTCAAATGCAGACCCACTAATTTTTACAATAGATTTTCCCCTTTTTTGTCGGACAATTGTGATTTTGTTCATATTCTGCATAAAGTCAGC
>JAYWCV010000170.1:0-5032 GCA_043780275.1 Chitinophagaceae bacterium | reverse complement strand
AATCAGGTTTTAAATGCGATAAACCCCGATGATATACATAAAGCAAAAACCAGTTTGGTTTGCCTCGAAAACACATCCAACCGTGGCGGTGGAAGCTGTTACGATTTTAATGATATTGAAAATATTTCAAAACTATGTAAAGAAAAAAATCTTGGGTTTCACCTAGATGGAGCAAGATTATTTAATGCATTGGTAGCCAAAAAAGAAAGCCCCGAACAATATGGAAAAGCATTTGACAGTATTTCGATCTGCTTAAGTAAAAGTTTGGGATGTCCCGTCGGCAGTTTATTATTAGGTAAAAATGATTTTATTCGGAAAGCGAGAAGAGTACGGAAAGTATTTGGTGGCGGAATGCGTCAGGGCGGATTCATTGCCGCAGCCGGAATTTATGCGCTGGAAAATAATATCAATCGATTGGAAACTGATCATTTACATGCAAGCGAAATTGCTTCATTCATTGAAAAATGTGCTTTTACCAAACTTTTATTACCTGTTGAAACCAATATCATCATTTTTGAATTACAGGAAAAAAACAGTGCTGCCGCATTTGTTGAAAAACTAAAAAATCATCAAATTCTTGCTTATGCCATTACACCAGAGAGGGTCAGATTAGTAATACATCTCGATATCAATTCAGAATTGGTTCAAAAAACGATCGATATTTTAAAACTATTGTAACTTCTGAACTTTAATAACTAATACCGATGCATGCTACCTAAAATAAATCCAACCTCCACTAAGGCCTGGTCCGATCTGCAGAATCACAGAGATCAAATGAAGAACGTTCAAATGAAAAAACTCTTCAGCTCTGACAAGGATCGCTTTACCAGGTTATCGATGTGCATGAAAGGTCTGCTTTTTGATTATTCAAAGAATATCATCACGGCAGAAACCATGAAGAGTCTTTTTCAATTAGCTGAGGAATGTAAATTAAAGGAAGCCATTGCTTCCATGTTTAATGGAAATAAAATAAACGCAACAGAAAACCGCGCCGTTTTACATACTGCTCTACGTGATTTTACATCAAAACAAATTTTTACAGAAGGGGTTGACATCCTGCCTGAAATAAAATTGGTGCAGAATCAAATGAAAGAATTCTGTACAAATATTCATGCAGGAAATTGGAAAGGTTATTCCGGTAAAAAAATAAAATACATTGTCAATATTGGTATTGGCGGCAGCGATTTGGGTCCATACATGGTCACAGAAGCGTTAAAACCATATTGGATAGAAGGTATTCAGGCATATTTTGTTTCAAATATTGATGGAACGCATATTGCCGAAACCTTAAAAAAGGTTAATCCGGAGGAAACCTTGTTTCTGATTGCGTCAAAAACATTCACTACTCAGGAAACCATGACCAATGCACATACTGCAAGAGACTGGTTTTTAAAAGAAGTGAAAGAAGAAGCTTTTATCAACAAACATTTTGTGGCTTTATCCACTAATGAAGAAGCAGTAAAAAAATTCGGTATAGCCAAAGAAAATATGTTCGGCTTCTGGGATTGGGTTGGTGGCAGATACTCACTGTGGAGTGCAATTGGTCTTTCCATTGGCTTAACAATTGGCTATGATAATTTTGAAGAACTTTTGAAAGGAGCTCATGCAACTGATCTTCATTTTCAATCAACCCCTTTCGAAAACAATATTCCCGTCATCATGGCATTGATTGGCATTTGGAATGTAAATTTCCAGGATGCACATTCAGAAGCCATTTTACCTTACGACCAATACCTGCATCGCTTTACAGCATATCTGCAACAGGCAGATATGGAAAGTAATGGAAAAAGTATCGACCGGAATGGTGAACCTGTTACCTATTCTACCGGGCCGATTATTTGGGGCGAATCCGGTACTAATGGACAACATGCATTTTATCAGTTGATTCATCAGGGCACTTCGTTGATTCCTTGCGATTTTATAGGGGCATCAAATTCACACAACCCGATCCCTGATCATCATGAAAAACTGATGGCTAACTTTTTTGCACAAACCGAAGCGTTGATGAATGGTAAAACAGAAGCCGAAGCAGAAAAAGAATTGGAAGCAATGGGATTATCAAATAATGAAATAGCCCGTTTGCTTCCATATAAAATATTTGCCGGTAACCGGCCGAGTAATTCTTTTTTATTAGATGAAGTATCCCCTTTTATACTTGGAGAACTGATTGCATTATATGAACACAAGATCTTTGTGCAGGGAATTATTTGGAACATCTACAGCTTCGATCAGTGGGGAGTAGAATTGGGTAAACAATTAGCCGGAAAAATTCTTCCAGAATTGATGAACGATGAACGCTTAAATAGTCATGATGCCTCGAGTAATGGCCTGATAAATGCTTACAAAAATATGCGGCATAAAAAAACCTCCTGATCAAGCAGGAGGTTCAGATTATAATTTATAGTCGATTACCACTTTTCAGCTTCTTCGGTAGAACCATTATCTGCCGTTGGTTGAATAGTTGTACTTATTGTTTCAACCACCGGAACCGGAGTAATTGTTTCTTCAATTACCGATTCTGCAATATCAGAAACTACTTCCGCAACAGTTGGCTCAACTATATTGGCAACTTCAACTACTTCTTCCGAATTTGCAGCATTTTGATGATAACCGTTGCCATTCATTTCATATTCATCATGATTAAATGCATCAAAATCAAAGTCCGGCATCAAGTCTGTCTTTACATAATCCACTGCTTCGCTTAAAGCTTTTACAAATTTGTTGAAATCCTCTTTATACAAAAAAATCTTATGCCTGTCATAACCGTCATCATTAAACCTCTTACGGCTTTCTGTGATTGTCAAATAGTAATCATTCCCCTTCGTTGATCTTACATCGAAAAAGTAAGTCCTTCTTTTACCTGCACGTATACGTTTACTGTATATGTTTTCCATTTTCGAATCGTTATTTTCTTCGTACGCCACTTGACTAAATTTTACTGTTAAAAAATCTTTTTACAAAATAGATTCACAAATATAATTATGTTTTCGAAACGACCAAATTTGGTTCAAATCTTTATTTAAGAAGGCGGTTATATATGGCTGTCTTGTTCCTGTTGACGACGATACAACTCAGCATAATAGCCTTTTTTTGAGAGCAATTCTGCATGTGTTCCCAGTTCAATAATGGCCCCGTCATCCAATACCACAATCTTGTCAAACTGAAAAAGTGAGAATATCCGATGGGTAATAATGATGGCTGTTTTATTTTTCAAGTAATCATGCAAGTGACCGATGATATTGCTTTCGGTTTTTGCATCCACTGCACTCAGGCAATCATCCAGTATTAGTAATTTAGAATCCTTGATCAATGCCCGGGCAATGGCAATCCGTTGTTTTTGTCCTCCGCTCAAGGTTACACCCCGCTCTCCTACCAGGGTTGAATAACCTTCGGAGAAACTCATTATTTCATCATGTATGCAAGCCTTTATAGCAGCATCTTTGACAGCTGCTTTTTCCGAGTTCCCAGATCCAAATCGAATATTATTTTCGATGCTCTCACTGAAAAGAAAAACTTCCTGAGGAACATAACTGATCTGTTTCCTTAATGCATAAAGATCAAATGATTTCAGTTGATGATTATTTATCCGTATTTCACCGGAGCTTGGTTCATACATTCTTAATAATAACTGGGCAATGGAAGACTTGCCACTGCCTGTTTTCCCGATGATTGCAATTTTTTCTCCCTGTTTAATCTGTAATGAAAAATTACGAAGTGCCTGAATATTGGTATGGGGGTAAATAAAATTTACACGATCGAAATAAATATCTCCGCTGATTGTTTCATCTTTTATTGTTGGATTGTTTACAATATCCGGTTTGCTGTCCAAAAACTCATTCAATCTTTTTTGGGATGCTGCTGCCCGTTGAATCATGCTGGCTGTCCAGCCAATAGCACTTACCGGGAAAGTGAGCATATTGATATAGATGATAAACTCGACAATGGTATCAATGCCGATACTTTGATGACCGTTGATATAATACAATCCCCCGATCATAATAGTTAACAAAGTACTCAGCCCGATTAAAAAGGTCATAGATGGAAAATAAAGTGCTTCCACTTTTGCCAGGCTTATGGCATTCTTTTTATATGCTTCACTATTTTCATTAAAAAAATTGAAGATGGATTTTTCCTGCACAAAAGATTTTATTACCCGGATGCCGGAATACGATTCCTGTGCATTGGTTGTCAGATCGGAAAGCAGTGATTGTATTTTTTCGCTTTTCCGGTTGATGATACTGTTTACAAGGTAAATAGTAATGGCAAGAATGGGTAAAGGAGCTAAAACAAATAAAGTCAGTTGTACATCCCGTTTAAACATAAAAAATAAACTCAAGGAAATAAGTGCGATCAGGTTGAATAAATACATGACCGCTGGTCCGGTAAAACTCCTTACACGGCTAATATCTTCCGAAATCCGGCTCATCAGGTCACCGGTTTTATTAGACTTGAAAAAATTAGTATCCAGATCTTGATAATGAGAAAACACTTCATTCTTCTGATCAAACTCAATATGCCTGCTCATTACAATAATGGTTTGACGCATCAGGAACATAAAGAATCCCCGAAGCAAAGCTAATCCGATGATGGTAAGACCGCATAAGGTTACAACCATCCCCATGGACAAATCCATATTCTCTACTTTGTCAATAAAACGATTGACAATAAATGCATAATCTGGTTGAATTTTCTTTTCCTGAAAACCAGGGAGGGATAAAGTTTTTTGGACGTAGTGAATTACAAAACCGGTGACTTGTGGCGACAAAACAGCAAAGTAATTGGAGAACAGAATAAAAAGAATTCCGATTCCAAGCCTGTTCCTATACTTCCAGAAATATTTTTTTAATGGGCTGAGATGCTTCACTGGTAAAGATTTCGCTGCAAATTACTGAAGCTTTTTTAAAAAAATTTTTTGTTCTTAATTCTGTGTATGTATTTTCGCGCCGGAGAGTTGGCAGAGTGGTCGATTGCGGCAGTCTTGAAAACTGTTGACTGTTACAGGTCCGGGGGTTCGAATCCCTCACTCTCCGCT
>JAYWCV010000169.1:0-2720 GCA_043780275.1 Chitinophagaceae bacterium | reverse complement strand
CAAAATATTATGTATGCCGCTTTCATTAAATCCTCCACCGATATAGCTTATATGCGCATAATGATAAAGACTGGATAGCATGCCTATATTATCAATGATTAAACAATTTGCATTTGCAGAACTCATCTCATTTTTATATTGAGAAAATAATAATGCATTGGGGAAACGATTCTTTAGTTCATGAATATGGAATGCATGAATTTCATGCGGTGCGATGATCAGTTTTAATTCGGGAAAAGAAATCAACAAATCTTGCAGTAATTTTTCATCTTCACGCCAGGTGCTACCGGCAACGAGTGTCTTTTTTTGATCCACAAATTTTGCTATTGCAGGCATTGCAATAAACTGTTTGTGTATGTCTGAAACCCTGTCGAATCGGGTATCTCCCGACACCTGTACATTCATTCCATGCCCGATATTCAGCAGCAATTCTTTGGATGAAATATTTTGTACAAAAGTCTGCGTAAAACAGCTCAGCATATATCGGTGCAGTCTTCCATACCATTTAAAAAATGTTTGATGTGGATGGAAAATGGCGGAAATTAATATCGTTGGAATATGTTGTTTTTTTAATTCATGTAAATAATGAAACCAGAATTCGTACTTGACAAAAATGGCCAGGCAAGGTTGTGTGATTTTCAAAAATGCGGTTGCATTTTTTTTGCTGTCGATAGGCAAATAAAAAATTAAATCAGCACCGGGGTAATTCTTTCTGACTTCAAATCCGGAAGGAGAAAAGAATGTCAGCAAAATTTTATGATGGGGGTAATTGTTCCGCAAAGATTCCAGAACCGGTCTTCCCTGTTCAAATTCCCCTAAAGATGCGCAATGCATCCAGATAAATCCGGCATGTTGTTCTTTATTAAGTTCTGCAATGGAATTGGTTAAATTCTGTAGAATATTTCTTCTGCCTTCGAGCCATTGTTTTGCTTTCGGATTCCATAAAGAAGCCAGTTGAATGCCTTTTGTATAAATCCAGATAAACAGGTTATAAATGATTAAGGTCAAGTTTAGTTCGTTTAAATTGTAATCAAATGTATAAGCAAACTAATAAACTATCCGTATTTTCCTATTTTTGCCCGTCTAAAGAATAGAATCCTAAATAGTTATACGTAAAAAATTAAGTGAAAATGAGACCAATTCAAATGGTTGATACAAAAACTCAATATCTGAAAATCAAAACAGAAGTTGATGCTGCCATACAGGAGGTGTTGGAAACTGCCGCGTATATCAATGGAAAAGCTGTTCATGATTTTTCTGCAAACCTTGCCAGTTATCTCGAAGTAAAACATGTTATTCCATGTGCTAACGGTACAGATGCTTTACAAATAGCCATGATGGCTTTGGGTTTAAAGCCGGGTGATGAAGTTATTACCCCTTCATATACTTATATCGCTACTACAGAAGTTATCGCCTTATTGAAATTAACTCCAGTATTTGTAGAAGTAGACCCTGTAACATTTTGTATCGATCCGGCGGCGATCCGAAAAGCGATTACAGCAAAAACGAAAGCCATTGTTCCGGTGCATCTATATGGTCAATCGGCACCTATGGAAGAGATTATGGCGATAGCGGCCGAGCATAACTTGTATGTAATAGAAGATAACGCACAGGCAATTGGATGTGATTATATTTTTTCAGATGGATCCGTAAAGAAAACAGGAACTATCGGAACGATTGGTTCCACGTCTTTTTATCCATCTAAAAACCTGGGTGCTTTTGGTGATGGGGGTGCACTGTGTACCCATGATGATGCATTAGCTGCTTCGATGAAAATGGTGGCCAATCATGGACAAAGCAAAAGATATTATCATGATGTAGTTGGTTGCAACAGCCGGCTGGATTCTATACAGGCTGCTGTATTAAATGAAAAGTTGAAACACCTGGATGAATATAATAAGACCCGCAGAACAGCTGCTGATTTTTACGACAAAGCTTTTAACGGGAATGAAAAAATTACCTCACCTGCCAGGGTTTCATACAGCAGTCATGTATTTCATCAGTATACTTTATTGTTGGCAGATGTTGACCGGGACGGACTGAATGAATTTCTTGCAGAACATAAAATACCTTCCATGATCTATTATCCGGTGCCGGCACACAGGCAGGAAATGTTTGCCGAATTTGGTTCCGCATCCTTGGATATGCCGGTGACGGATTGGTTAACTGAACGGGTTATTTCTTTACCCATTCATACCGAATTGGATGAAGAACAATTAACTTTTATCACTTCAAAAGTTTTGGAGTTCGTTAATAAATAAATTTTTATAAAAATGAATATAGCGGTTGTAGGAACAGGATATGTTGGTTTAGTAACAGGTACCTGCCTTGCTGAAACAGGGAACAATGTTATTTGTGTGGATGTAGATATTGAAAAGATTGAAAAACTAAAGTCTGGTCAGATAACCATTTACGAACCGGGCCTTGAAACGCTGTTTTTAAGGAATCAAAAAGAAGGCCGTTTGCATTTTACCACTTCATTGGAAGAAGGGATAAAAGATTCGGTCATTGTGTTTCTGGCTTTGCCAACCCCTCCGGGAGAAAATGGTTCTGCCGATTTGAAATATATTTTAGGTGTTGCCAATGATCTGGGAAAATTATTGACCGGTTATAAGATCATAGTAGATAAAAGTACGGTACCGGTTGGCACTGCAGAAAAAGTAAGAGACGAAATTGAAAAGAATTATTCAGGAGATTTTGATGTGGTTTCCAATCCTGAA
>JAYWCV010000168.1:0-2439 GCA_043780275.1 Chitinophagaceae bacterium | reverse complement strand
GATCAAATTAATACTTGCCATTTAATATGGGTTTTACTTGTTCGGTCAATAAAAAATTAAAACACTACCTGAATGGTGGTTGTTTTTATGTTTTCGAAAAAAATGTCGTGCTGAATCACTTCTTTCTTTTTGTTTTTACCCTTTGTTTCTTCTAAAACGATACCGGTTTCGGTAACACTTAATAGACTGCCGGATAATTTCTCCCCATCTTTTTTCACTACTTCTACCTGTCTGCCAATATTCTTAATATACTGCCTAACTAATTTAATGGGCTCATCCAAATCGGGAGATGAAACTTCCATGGCAAAATCGCCTTCTGCAAAACGACCTTCTTCTTCCATTTTTCGGTAAAGCCGGCGATGAAAGGAAAGCAAGGTTCCTAAATTAGCACCCTGATCCGCATCTATATAAATCTGAAAGTTATTTCCTTTCTGCTCTTTTACTTCTACCAAAAAATAACCCGGTTCTTCCGAAACCATTTCATTTATCTGCTGCGTTATGTAGTCTAAATGATTGCCCATGTTCATGTCTGATAAAAGAAGAAGGGAACGTTCATCGTTCCCTTCTTTCATTCTTTTCCGTAGCAAAGGTAATAGAAAGAGGCATAATCATCCAAAAAATAAAAAAATACAGGTTTTGTTAATGATTGATAAAACATTTTGAGTGGTGGATGAAAATTGGACAGTCTTTGTATTTTTGCCCAATGGGACGGATCATATTATATAGTATTTTAATTTTAATTGCGTATAACCTCATTTTTAAACTAATTATACCTATTTACAGAGCCACCAAACAGGTAAAAAAAGGATTTCGGGATATGCAGGACAAAATGAATGAGCAAATGAACCAACAGGATGGGTTTCAAACTGCCACGAAGCCCGAAAAGAAAAAACCTGCTGCTGACTATATTGAATTTGAAGAGATCAAGGATTAGTGTGTATTAAGCCTTGTGGGGAATAGTTACATATACATTGGTGCCAACACCCGGCGTACTTTCAATTTCATAGGTTCCATTCATCATGCTGGTACGCTCACGCATACCTAATATACCCAAGGTTTTTCTGCTTGAAATGGTTGCTTTATCAAAGCCAATACCATTGTCGGTAATAATCATCAGTAATTGATCTGAAGATATTTTTACTACCACCGATACGTCTTTTGCATTGGCATAACGGCTAACATTGGTCAGGGATTCCTGTACTATGCGAAAGAGGCCCGTTTTTTCATCGTCAGACAAAGACAACTCCTCTTCCGGATAATCAAGCACAATATTTATCCTGGTTCGTTTTGCAAAATCTTTAGTCTGCCATTCAAGAGCCGCACCCAAGCCCATATCATCGAGAAGGCTTGGCCTAAGTTCGTACGCAATTCGTCTAACCGTTTTAATAGTACCACTCAGCATATTTACCAGCTCGTTTGACCGTTGAACTATTTTTTCATCGGCATCGACTAATTTTTCTTTTAACCAGGTTGCGTTAATTTTAATCATGGTCAATTGCTGTCCCAGCTCATCATGAATTTCTCTTGCCATATGGGTACGTTCTTCTTCGCGGATATTTTGCAGGTGTGTTGATAATAGTTGCAATTGTTTGTTTTTCTCCCGGATATCTTCTTCTGCTTTTTTGCGTTCGGTAATGTCACGGGTTATACCTAACAAAGAAATAATTTTTCCTTCGGCATCTTTTAATGGAACCGCATTAGTCTCCAGCCATCGGCGGCTGCCTTTTAATCCGGTAATTTCAAATTCAAGTATCCCGGATTTCCCTTGAAAAATATTTTGAGTTAGATTTTCAAATGGTTTACGATAAGCTATATCAATAATACCCAATACAGATTTTCCTTTTACCTGTTCAAGACTATCCGCTTCTATCATAGTAAGTCCAGCGAGGTTCATGTCAAGTAATTCACCATTTTTGCCCAGAAGTTTCACACATTCCGGTTCGGCCTGCACAATAGTTCGAAGATAATTTTCACTTTCAGCCAGATTTTTTTCTGCTTTTTTTCGTTCGGTCATATCAATGCCTATGCCCAGTATGCTTGGTTTACCTTCGTATTGCATCAGCAGTCCCGTAAAGTAATAAGGAACTTTCCGGCCATCTTTTGTTGTAAAACTGGCTTCGATATCTCCCTTACCGTCTGCAAAAACTTTCCGGCTTTTTTGCTTCATGTACTCTTTGTCTTCACCATCAAAAAACGCTGCAGGATTCATGCTGGTTAATTCGGCTGCTGAATACCCGGTCACTGTTTCTAATTGTTTGTTCCAGCGAAGCAGTTTTAAGTTTTCATCGTAAAAATAAAATACACCCGGCAAACTGTTAATGATAGACTCTGAAAGATTTTTTTCTTTTTGGATTGTTTCTTCCGCTTTTTTTTGTTCGGTAATATCCCTGATAAATGCACAAAAGAATTCATCTTCTCCCTTTTTTACCGGAACTATAG